>CAZJYH010000069.1:0-1257 GCA_964549365.1 uncultured Alphaproteobacteria bacterium | reverse complement strand
GCAATCCGTTCGCCGTTGTGAACAGGGTCGCGGCACAGAGCAGCAACCGCAGCAGCGGCGGCAACGCCCGGGCGTTCAGGGTTCGATCTTGGGAGGGCGGGATCATGAAGGCACAGTATATCAATCACGGCCCAGACCGGAAAACGGCCGCAACGGGTTCAGGGGAATTTTCATGGCTACAGCACGAGAACGCAACAACGGAGCGGCGAACCGCGGGATGCGCCTCAACAAGGCGATCGCCGACGCGGGTGTAACATCGCGCCGCGGCGCCGATGAGTTGATCGCCGCCGGAAGGGTGAAGGTGAACGGCCAGGTGGTTGAAGAGCTCGGCACCCGCGTGACGTCGAACGATCGCGTCTCGGTCGACGGCCAATTGATCGGCGATCCCGAGCGGCACACGTACTATCTGCTGAACAAGCCGAAGGACACGATCACCACCACCAGCGACGAACGCGGGCGCAGGACGGTGATGGATCTGCTGAACGCTCGCGAGCGAATCTATCCGGTGGGACGGCTGGACCGAAACACCACCGGCGTGCTCCTTCTGACCAACGACGGCGAACTCGCCAACCGACTCATGCATCCTCGTTACGGTGTCGGGCGATTGTACGATGTCACGCTCGACAAGCCGTTGGAGCTGACGCACGGCAAGCAGATTGCGAAGGGGGTGACGCTGGAGAACGGCGACGAGACGCAGGCGTGTGAAATCTCGCTCGACGATCGCGACCGTTCACGTCTGCTCATCCGTCTGTTCGAGGGGAAGAACCGCGAGGTGCGCCGCTTGTTCGAGCACTTCGGGTACGAGGTGCTCCGGCTGGATCGCAAGGAATACGCCGGGCTTACGGTGCGCGGCCTGGCGCGCGGCGAATGGCGACGCCTGGAGCGCCGTGAGATACAGATGCTTCGCAACCTTGCCGGCATGGACTAGGATGATGCGACGCATTGCGATCGTCGGGGGCGGTGCGGCCGGAATGATGGCCGCGCTGGCGGCGCGAGCCGAAGGGGTGGAGGCCGTCGTTTACGAGCGCAACAGGCGGCTTGGCATCAAGATCCTGATCTCCGGCGGCGGCAAGTGCAACATCACGCACGAGGCCGCTACGCTTGAGCTTGAACAGGGCTTCGTGCCGCGCGAGGGACGCTTCCTGCGCCATGCCTTTCACGAGTTCACGCCCGATGATCTCCTCGCCGCATTGCACGCCGAAGGGCTCGCCACAATTACGCGACCGAACGGCCGGGTGTTTCCCGCCACCGGCCGTG
>CAZJYH010000068.1:0-13189 GCA_964549365.1 uncultured Alphaproteobacteria bacterium | reverse complement strand
CTCGAAACAAGCTTCGTCGACGATACGCGTACAACGATAGCGGCATACGCGTAAACGACCGCTCCCCGCCCCACACGAGGTGGAACGGGGAGCGGTTCAAACGCCCGGGGCCGGCAATACAGACCGTGCGCCTCGGTCGGGCCCTCCGGGCGGCGCGCGGTTACAGGTTCAACCCATCGATATCATCCGCCCACAACACCAGGTTGTTCAGTTCATACACCGGCAACTGTCCGGTGATGAGCTGTGTACCGTTGATGCCGGAGAACATGGTGATGTCGAATACCAGCTTCCCCTCATCAGGGACCGGACTCCGCGCGGTGAACCACTCCTGGAGTGATTCGGCCAGGCGGCAGACGAACGCCGGATGGGCGTTGCAGTCGCTCCCCTGATCAACCGGCTGGTCGAACTCGAACGGCGGCGCAAGCACCACCGGTAGCTTCACGTGCAGCGGTTCGCCGCACGCGATTCCGTCCAGAAGATAGTAGTAGTTCACGTCCACGCGGATGGTCCGCGTCTCGGAGGCACCCTGCGCGGGAACCACCGTGGCGAAGAAGCTCTCGAAGAGTTTCGCGATGTGCGACGCGATCGGCCGCCTGCGCGGCAGCGCGGGAGCCAGGCCGGCGATGTCGATCTCCCCCTGGTAGAAGAGGAACGGCGTCAGCGGCGTGCTGAACTGCACCAGCGGCGTCTTGTACACGAAGACCGGGTTGGTCTTCTTCGGCGGATTCGCCACGCAGATCGCCGCCTCGACGAGCGCCTCGTTGCGCGTCATGTAGACGCCGGCCCACACGTTCTGCCGATTGAATATGTCCAGCTTCACCAGTCGGAAGGTGCGCCTTGAGAGCGCGGCCGCATCGACGAACTTCAGCCGTTGACCGGCTCCGTTTCGGAAGTAGAACACCCGTTGATCGGCCGCAGGGTTCGCGTTCTCATTGGTGCTGCCGTTCTCTTCGGTGGTGTAGCCGTCCAGCTCGATCTTCGGCACGCGCAGATCCGCCTCCCCCTTGCACTTCTTCACCAGCACCTTCAGGTCGCCGTTGTCGTTGATCTCGGTCACGGAGAACGACGCGTTCCCTTCATCGGGCACCGCGGCGGGCTGATACGCGCCGCGCCGATTCGCCCAGTCGGGCCACGCCGCCGCGACATCGGCCACGAGGCCCGAGAAGACCGCGAGGCTGCGTTCGGCTTTGGTCAGGTCATCCGACGCCGCGCCGGGCCGCACCTTCGGAAGCGCGGTGAACAACTCCGACTGCAGCGGCTCCCATGCGTTGATGAATCGCGCCAACGCCTGGAACAGGTCCAGCCCACCGGCCTTCATCGTGTGCGGCGGCGGCTTCGGCACGTTGAAGCGGAACGATGAGTACACCGTATCCTTGCCGCCGACCGTGCGGTCGTACTGATACTCGTACTTCCATTCCCGGGTCTCGGGAAGTGTGCGGGGCTGGCTCAGATCGTTCGACGCCGCGACGGCCTGCTCGATCAACGCCGGCGGCACCGGGTAGGACCGAATGGGAACCGGGATGTGCAGATCGAGCGTCGGCACGGCCGTGAACGGCAGCACGAACGTCAGCCACGTGGAGGCACGGTAATCCCCCGCCCCGGGCACATCGCGTATGTCGGTCTCGAGTGCCGTGATCAGGAAGTTCGCCTTCACGTCGAAGTTCTGCTCCTGCCGCGCCTTCTCCGAGCGGAACGCAAACGTCAGATGCGACGGCCCCGGAACCAGCGGGATGCGCGTCGTCGAGAACGTGAACTCCGGCGTCTTCGATTCCGGGTCCTCCCCGTCCAGATCGACGTCCTCGTCGTCGGTGCGGCTGGTCACCTCCTCGACCACCGGACGTCCGTACAGCTTGGGCGCGTGCGCCTCGTCCTGACACTCCGGCGTCGAGGTGACGTTCACCCCGAGCTGCACCATCGCATCGGTTTCATACGCAGCCGACAAGCGCACCAGCAGCTGCTGCTCCAGTTGATCCTGCGCCACCTGCTTTTGCCCGGTCTCAGGCGAATAGACGCTCTCTGCGGACAACGCGATCGCTCGTGCAATCGTCGCCTTCGCATCGATGATCTTCTGCAGGCATCGATTGGCTCCGCTGTTGCAGAGCCCGGTCCCGCCCAGCTCGAGCATCCGGGCCGGCACCGCGTTCTGCGGCAGCAGCACCGTGTCCACCGCGCTCAGGAACGTGCGCGCCCATTTGTCGAGATCGATGCCCGAGTAGGAGACCTTCCGCGCGGGGGAGGCGAGCGCACCCTCGATGTAATCCTGCACCTCGAAGTCGCGCCCTTCCAACAGGAACGTTGCCAAGGGCGGCGGCGCGAAGAAGGACTGGTCGTCCACGTCGATGGCGTACTCGATCGCCGGGCTCGCGCCGAAGCGCACCACCCAGAGGCGGTTGCGGGAGTTCGAGTCGGCATTCGCAATATCCGCCTGGCTCACAGCGACCTTCGCCCCGACAAACGTTGCCTGGAAAAGACCGGCAAACGATCGCAACGACCCCGCGCTTCCGCGAATTGTTGTGTCGGTCGTGAACTGGAGAATGCGTTCGTCGACAATCGGCGCGATATCAGCAACAACTTCGCGCGCACCCGGAACGTCAACGAACCCTTCGTCGACAGGCCCGTTGCGGCGTACGCCGAAGCGAGTCGTAAGCGGCATAATCGCCGCATTGCCGACAATGGATACCGGGAAACGGACGCTGAAGGTGATCGGATTGCCGGCCGCATTCGGCATCTCTGTTTCCGGTCGACGCAGCGTATCGAGATAGTCGATGATCGTAGCGACGACACCTTTCAACTCGTCATAGTCCGCGGGTTCGAACGTGTGCGTCGAATCATCGAGCGACGAACTCAGCCATACGTCGTTGTCGCCCCAATCCAGTTGATGATACACCCTTCGATAGATCGCCAGATCAGCCTCGGCAAATCGCTTTGCGCGATCGGTGGCAGGATCCTCTTCGCCGTCATAGGGATCGTTCTCCGGATGCGGCTCGACGACGTACCGCAATGCGCTGAATGAAGCCTCGAAGTACAATTGCGGCCCGTCGGTCGCGTCGGGATGGATCACAAACCCAGCGGACAACGACGGCCAGCGCTCCAGCCCGATCAGCTCATCGGTGTACCCGATGTGCAACGGAAGCAGGTGCGGCATCGCCGTCAGCGCTCCGCACGTGTACGTATACTGCGGAGGCTGGCCGCCTCGCCAGCACTCCTTGCCGCACGTGTCGTTTCCGAACCCGTCACGCCAGGAGATCCCCACTTCCATCCATGAACCGACACCTCGATAGGGATTGCTTCCGTCGACTCCAGGCCCGATTTGCAATAACGGGAACACAGGCAAGATCTGCTCATACTTCCAGAGCGTGCCATATCCCGCCGGCATCGACAACCCATTGTGATACGGTTGCGTGTCATTGCCGGGCCCCAATGTGAGGCTCCAATTGCTTTCGGCGAACCAACCATTCTGCTGTACCTGGAACGTTGCGAGATGGTACATGAAGTCGAGCTGCTGCTCCGCCCACGAGTTGTCCCACGGAGCCAACTGCCCAGGCACAGGCTCGCGATATATCTGTACGCCCGTGTGCCCAACCGGCACCGCCGACGTCTTCGTATAGAGCTGATTGACCACGTTGATCGTGGCACCGACGAAAATCGCACGGTCTGCATTCGCAAACAGGATCGATGCGGCGGGAATGGCAAAGAAATCAGCCAGTTCACCGAGCGTCGGCGATCCAACGACGCCGTATTCAAACACCGGAAGCGCAACCAGTTCACCGTCATTGGGCCCAACGCCGCCGCCGTTGTTGAAGGCCGCTATCTCGGCGGCGGGAACGCCGGTAAGATCCTCGAAGTCGGCCCATGTCGTCAAATTGCCACCGGCGTACAACGCGCACCCCTCGATCAACACCGGCGTACCGGCGATGAGCCGTTGCCCGGTCAGCGCGTTTACAAGGGCTTCGGCGGTAACGCTGCGCGTGGCGAGTGCCTCCGCAAGCGTCTGCGTTCCGTTCAGTGTGATGCTCACACTTCCTTCCGACGAGCGTGCCCGCACCACCGCCTCGGGATGGATTCGATCACCTATGACCGCTCGGTTGACGAATGCGGGAACGCCCGGATCGTTCGATCCGACGATCACGAGCAGGGTCACGACAGCCGACGGTTCCTGGCTGAACAACGCTTCCGGAAGCCCGACATCCGGGTGACCGGAACTGACGCCGGCCGTGCTTCGAGCATTGCTCCGATAGTAGAGATAATATCCGCCGGAACGCACCACGCTCGCCTGCCAGATCGTGCGCAGCGTGCCTATGGGGTCGGTGTTGAGATCGTTGCCGATCGTCGTCGGCATTCCCTTCTGCGTCTGCATCCCCTTCGACGCCTGCGGATTGCTCAGCGTGGAGAGATTGGCGCGCACTATGTACAGCCCGATATCATTCACCGGATCGGATGAATATGTCGGCGTGGGCGCCGAGTCGGTATCCGGATACAACACCTGTACCTGAGCGATCGAATTGCCCTGGCCTCCGGCAAATGCCAGCAACTGCTCGAGTCGCTGTGCCCCCTCCGGATCAACGCCGTCGATCTCATACGTCGTCGGCAGAGTGCTCCCGTCTTCCAGCTTCACACGCCTGACACGAAGATCGAGCGTCAACACCCAACGGGCGGACCCGATCACCCCTGTGGCCCCGCCACCGTTGCTGAACTGAGTGTGGAACATCAGATCGAATGACGGCCGCACAGCCCACTCGCGGCCTATCACGTGAAGCAGGCCGTTGCCGAGCGTCCACATGCGCGGATATCCGTCGACATCGTCGGACACCGTCAATCCCGGAATCGGCGTCCCGAGCCGCAATCGTACCCGCCTGCCGAGCGCGAAGTCCGCGGGATCGACATTGAACAGCGGGGCCTTTCGCAGCGCGGCCAGCTTCGCACGCAGCGGAGCGTCCGCGCAGTCGGTGTAGTTGCGCAGGACGGTCGTGGGAATAACCAGCTCGACGCCCGCGATGGCATGCCAGCCTTCCGGCAACGGTTGCCCCGCCGGCGCCGCAGAGCACAGCGGTCGGCCTTCGGAATCGACCGGTCCGTGCGTTTGCGCCCATTCAATCCACTCTTCCGAGTCGAAGTAATCGAACCAGTCGGGAACAACCGCATCGGGACCATCCTGCGGCCCCAGACGCAGCCAAACCTCGTCCGTCGCATTGTTGCCCACGACGTGAGGAAGCTCGAACTGCTGGCCGGTAAGCGCGTACAATGGGCGACTATCGGCATTCCCCCAATCGGCGGCGTCGTCATCGTCGCTCGGTCGCGGCAGGCGCAGGCCGGGGAGGATAAACCGAGAAACCATCCCGCCGAGTTGCTTCACCTTCACTTCCGTCATCGCACGATCGGTCAACATGCCGATCTGCATTCTGTTTGCATTGCGCAGCGTAAGCGGTGTGCCCGGCACGATCTCCCACGTCAACGTCGGGTTCAACAGAACCAACCACTCGGGGTCGACACCATAATCTTCGGCCACGGACTGCAACGTCGCGTTGGCCGCTACGGAGAATGGTACCGGAGGAATGCGCAATCGCGCACCGGCCGGCAACACGCCGACGCTCGCACGATAGTACCGCAGGATCTGCGCGGGCGTATGGTTGCCGGGAGCCGTCTCCGCAATCGACGCGAGCGTATCGCCGGGCTGGACGAGATACGACGCGTCACCAATGAGAATGATTACGCTGTTCGTCGCAAGAATACCCGGCGTGAACGCGTTCAGATCGGCCAGAGGATCGAAGAACGACACGTCCGTCGGCGAGTCGGCGTACTCACTGCCGATCGCGGCATAGCTCTCCTCGGATTCGGCAACGTGCACGGGGAGCCCAACCGGCACAAAGACCATGGCGCCCGCCTCGAGTGTCCCCTCCGTGAAAGCCAGATGCAGAGCCAGCTTTCCGGGGTTCGTACCCGGATCCGCAATCTCGATCAGATCATGGAGCGTATCCGAAGCCTGTACCACGTACTCGAACAGATAGCCGTATGTAATAGTCACCCCCGCAGCGATCAGCCCCTCCGTGAAGGCATTGGCATCGCCTATTTCCTCGATGAATTCAAGATCCTGCACGAGCGAATCGTCGAAGCGCGCGACGATCGAGGCAAAGCAATCACCTTCGAGAACCGTCTCCTCCGAGCCGCCGGTCACGCCCTGCAGGCCTCCAACCAATGGCTTCTCCTGGCAGGCTTCCACGACTTCGCTCAATGGGATCAAGAAATTCTGGGATATGGAATACAGGTCGTCGCCCGGCGCAGACATGTAGCTGAACGTCCCGGTAATCGAATCTATGGCGCTTTGCACCACGCCTCGCGCAATCATCAGGAAATAATCCGTGAAGATGTATCCCGCCATCGAATCCGATCCGGCATCATCATCCGGGTCGGGCGCAACGGATTTCGGGTTGTCGCGCTTCTCAAGACTGTTCTGGAATTGCATCGCCAGCTCGGCGAAATATTCGGCCACGTCGTCATGGTATTCCGGCGACACGATCGCATTGTTCTCGAAAATGATCGGATCATACGCGATCGTGGTATTATCCGGATCGGTCGGGTCGCCCACCACGAAGATATCCAGCTTCAATTCCGGAATCATCGGGAACGGAATGACCGTCGGATAATCATATTGCGAACCGATGCTGCCCACAGGCAAAATCTTTCGATTCCCATCCGGGGCCCACAGCCGCACCCAGAAATACGCCTTGAGCATCTCGGTCACCGCATCGGCATCGAACGGAGCGCCTCCATACGGCTGCAACGCAAGCACCCGATATAGCGCCTTCAACTCGCTGAGATCGATCCATTCGTCACGCAGGTCGGCAACGTCGACATCAGGCACGTCATCTTCATCGGTATCCCGCTTCTTGTAGGCAGCCGTCGACCACAGAAGAACAGCCTCGGCGAGTCGATCGAAGTCGTTGTATCCACGAGGATCACGACACACCTCCAATTGCTCCACGTCGAACTCGGCGCCCTCGATCGGAGTACCGTCCAGGAACAACATTCCAACGGCGTGCGGCAACTGATCGCACCCCTGCGAACATTCCGAGACCACCGGGTCGCATTGTGCGACCGTGAATTGCGGACGGAATGCAATCCAAAGGAACTCCTTATTCGCATCGCGGGAGATCGGAAGCCATCGTAGATTCGGGACTTCCTGATCCGCTGCCTTCGGACGTCCGGCCGGCAGTGCATGCGCGGGCAGGCCGTGCCCCGTGACGGTCATCGCCCACGGCGCAGGCCCACGGTCGGGGGACTCGATCTCGAACGTCTCGCTGATTTCCGTGCTGTAACTGTAGTCGACGTCGAAACCGAGATATTCGCTGCCGACACGAACCTTCAGTGCAACATTTACGCCGGCACTGAATGTGATGAGGATCGGACGGTATGATTCGAACGTCACTCTTGCTCGCGCATACGCCTCGACCAGCACGTTCGCGGATATCACGGCAAAGGAGACACTCCCCTGAAGGCGTCCGACGAGGCTCAGCGTTCCCTGAAGCCAGAAGTACTTTCCACTGGGGACCTGATGCTGTGCGTGGCCGTTGAAGAACGCGATCACTCCCTCCAGGACGCCCTGCACCGTCAAGGACAGTTCGGCACGGAAGATCCCCTTGTCGATGATCTTCCCCACGCCGATGCTCAAACCAATGCCGAACTCGATCACCGGCTTGAACACGCCGGTTCTGGGATTGTAATCCGACGGCAGACGCGACGCCGTCTGCCCCTCCAGCAGCGCGAAGTAGAAGCCGCCGGCTCCGAGGAAGGGGAGAACCGACAACCCGAACGACCGCGAGAAGTCGTTGTTCCTCGGGAATCCGAGATCGACGCGAAAATTCCCGTTGGTGTAGATGTCGACGGCGATCACCGGCAATGTGATCGACACCTGCCCCAGATCGAACTGCCGGAACGCATCGGGAACGCGCAACTCGATCTGATACACGCCGACGCTCTCGCTGACCTTCTTGTAGAGGATCTCAAAATTCAGGCCGGAGAGCTGCGGGAAAAGAGTCCCCGAAACACCGAGGCGCATGCCGGCAAGGATACCGTCGTTGAATACGAAACCGAGCGCGAGGAACCCGAGCACCGTGAAGTCGGCGCCAAGAATCCAGTTCCGCCTGGCATCGTATTCGAGACCGGCAGCGGTGCTCAGCGGGTTATCTCCGGTCACCGACGGCGTAAACGCGCGTGCCATCTCGTCGATCGTATCGGTGACCGTACGGAGCTTCGTCGTGTCCGTCAGCTTCAGACGCTGACCGAGCGCCAGGAACCGCAGATCGAGCAGTTTCGAGGCATTGCCCGGCATCTGCGGCCCACTCTGCCCGAGATCCCATTCGAATGGTGCGCCGGGCGTCGTTCCGGGAACGTATCCCTCGACTTTCACCGATATCTTGCGCGTGGTATCCGTCTTCTGGAAGTAGACGTAAACGCCCGTAACGGTGAAGAACCCGAGACTTATGGGGCGAGTGAAGTGCGTACCCGCGCCTACCTTGCAGGTCGACGGATAGATCTCGAACTGCATGTTGCCCAGCGAAATTCCGGAAATAAAACTCCACGCGGGTGGCAGCTGTAAACCGGAAAGGCCGGTCAGGTTGACCAACAAGTCGATCAATTCGCCGATCGTACGCTCGCCGATCGAGATCACGAACTTTCCCGGCTGGCCGCCTTCCCCGGTGCGATATTCGCCTCGTATGCCCATGAACTCGGCTCCAACCCTCCATCTTGGCTCCGTCGCACTGCTGAATGCGACAAATCCGACCATATCGATCGATCGGTTCTCCCCCACATCGAACCTGAACGCGCCCCTCACTTCAAACACCTTCGATGAAGTGTTTGCCGATGTAGGCGCCGCACCCCAACGCGCCAGGAACGAGACCGCCACGTTTACCACAGTCATGGGGTATCCGGCGAGGTCGATCTCGAGGTTCGTCGACACCACGATTGCAAAGAGCAACTCCCCTGCCGACTGCGGTGTTCTCGTGCGAAACTCCGCATGCAATTGCGTTACGGTCAGACCACGAATCGGCGCAAGCGAAATCGGCGACGTGGCAGCGGGCGCCTCGGCAAGTGACAGGTTATCCATCAGGTCGCCCAGGTTCACGCTGTCGACGAGTGTTGCCATGAACTCCCATCGCCCGCCGCTCAGGGCCATGGAGAACTCGATGTTGATGAGATCCGCCACGCGCGCCGCTCCCGAGAACCGTGCGTCGATCGAGCGTCGGCCGAACGGAGCCTCGATGTTCAACTCGAAGCGCGGCTCAGTCACCGCCAACCACCCCTGAACGATATTCAGCGTCCCGGTAAGCGCCACGTCCAACCCGATGCGCATCAGGAACGGCGACGTCGGACGCACGGTCAGGCTGCATTCATCGACCTTCAGCCCGGTTGACGGCGAGATTCCGGATGGGAGCGGGATGGTAACAAAGCTCGGACCTCCGGGAAGTTCCGTCAGCGCCTCGAGATTGATCGACTGATCCGGCGCGGTCTGTGCGCCGACAACCCAGTCGCTGCTGCCGGCCGCCTTATTCAGGTGAAGCTGCAGCACTTGTTCGCTCTGCCCGGTCCCGAAGGCGACCTCACCTCTTGCCGAGAACCCGAATGTAGGCCCGGGCCATCCGATTTTGGCGGTGAGTGTGATGTTGCGCAACCGCAGATTGTCGATGATCGACCACGGACCCGGGAATGTGAGAGTCAACGAGGCCGAGATGATTCCGGGCGGCGAAATCCTGAACACGATTTCGATCGAGCGGAGAGCAACATCCCATTGGGGCTCCAGTCGAGGCGGTAGCGCGTTCGTGAAGTTGTTGGCGAATAATTCGATCGCCTGTTGTAAGGTCATCACCTGGCCGTTCTGCGCCGTTGGAGTCACCGAGAGCTTCCACGGTGCGCCGAGCCCTCCCTTGAGCTGGGGTTTCAGGGCGATCGTTACGGCGAAACCGCCAACATTCACGTTCGCGCTGAACGTGAGGTTCGTCGTGGCAACCTGGCGGTTCGGGTCGAACACACGCTCCAGGCTCACACTCACGGTTGAAACCGAAATATTCGGAGTCTGCACCAATTCCTTCGCCGGATCGAACGCAATACTCCCGGCTATCGCAAGAGTCGTGGCCGAGAATGTGAGTGTAACCCCGGTCAGATTCGTGGTGAACAACGAATCATTCCAGTCGTCGGGGCCGAATCCGGCCTTGACCTTCATCGTGTTCAGATTGAACGTATCCTCGGCATCCCACGTGCCCGTGACGGCGCATCGCCTTGTTTCGAGGGTGTCACCGGTCATGCTCAACGTGACACTGATCGGCACGCCCAGTATCTGAGATTCTCCGACAATACTCAGCGTTTTGGGAGTATTACCCTGAGCGGCATCCAGGCTGACAGTAACACTGTCGACGACAATTTCCGTGACGGACAACTGAGAGATGAGCGCATCGAAGTCACCGGACGTCATCTGGTCCGGCTGAAGCGTCACCGATTCTGGAGGGTTGTCCGTGTCCGGCACCAACGCGGCATATATGTCGTCGAGCAAAATGATCTGATCTATGTCCATGGTCTTTTTCGTTCGTTGTGGTGGCATGGTACACAGTATCGAGCTCGAACGGTCATCGGCAGCAACCCATGGATTCAGCGGGTCGACAACCGACGACCATTCGCGCATTGGATCGTTCATCGTACGCAAATGAGACGATCACACACCCGACGCTCAATGCGTACAGCTATAGTCGTTGTATTCGACTCCCCCGATTGTAACGAGAGAACCCGGCTGTCGTTCCTGATATCCGAATTCGAGCTCTACTGTGGCGGCGGTCGTAAGCGGTTGAGTGCGATTGCTGATGCGCCGCCCAACCGCGACAAGAACGTCACGATAGCGCGATACACGAGCATCGGGCCGCGGGAGCGTACAGTATTGCGCCTGGTGGCTTTGGGCCACCGTCGGCCAGAGAGGCGAGCTTGTCGACGGACGATATGTGTAAAACACATGGCAGCTTATCCCCTGCAGAGCCGTAATGGTTGCCGGCGTCGGCAACGGGTCTACTGATGAGAACGGCATCCGTGCCGCCGAGATGATGCAGAATTTAGGCCGAATGAGGTCGAGGAAATCGGCATTCGTGCTTGTGGAACTGCCATGGTGGCTTGCCTTGAAAACACAGCAATGCCAGGCTGTGGCTCCGGAATTGATAGTGCGAAGCCCGGTTCTCAACGCTGTCTCCATGTTGAAATGCGATCCGCCGACACCCGATAGGTCGCCACCGGTAAAGAACCGGAAACGATCGAATCGGATCATCCACGCGAAGCTGAGGTCGTTCTCATCGCGATGATTGGGTGTTGCAACGTTGTTCGGCACGGTGCTGGTCTGTACATAGCCGTTTGCTGCAACACACGTCATGGTGATGTTTCTATACGCAAACAGATCCTCACCTGGTCCGATATTCAGGCGAGGCATCCCTGCCGTGAATGTCCCATATCTGATACGCAAATCCGTTGTCGTGTATGGGCGTACGTTGTACGGCGCCGGTCCGTCAGGATCGTAAATCCTGTCGACTATTGTCACCGGAGTACACCAGAGCTGCATGTGCGGCAACAAGGCAAACGTTCCACGGATGTGGTCACGGTCGAGGTGGGATGCGATATAATAGAACGCGTCCAATCGTCTGGTACCTGCGGGTGGCGTTCCGGCCAACGGCGCGGCGCCACTCAATGCGAGATACTGTTCGATCGACGTCCACAACCGGCCGATTCGCACCGATCCGAGATATCCGGCGTCGACGATAATGGCTGTGAGAACATCTTTTCCTCCACGCCCCTTTTGCTTGTCGCTGACGACAATGAGCGAACAGTCGCCATGGCCGACGCCTAGCTGATATATATGAACGAACTGCGCTTGTACGGCGACCGTTGCGCCGAGAAGCGCGATCACAGCGATGATCCAAATGGTTTTCATCGTGAATCTCCCTTGCTGATTCTATATGCTGTTGTTGTGATGGTCTCGTCTCACTGCACTGGACGGCGTGCCCGCCGTCGGGGCGGCTTGGGCACGCGAGCGCTGTGATAGCGCTTACGGAGGTGTTGGGCGCTTGTAAGCGCCAACCCACCCCAACGCCTCGTCCTTCGCCCCATTCGGTTCCGGCGGCGGATTCGGATTGCCGAAGATGAAGATGTCCGGCCCGCCGCCGGGCGGCAGCGCAATGCCGAGCACGCGCAGCGCGAAGTTCTTGATCTTCAGCAGGTAGCTTGCGGTGGTGCCGTTCACGCTCCTGGTGAGCTCGTAGGCGCTCGCTCCCAGCTTGACGACCCCCTCGATCGAGAACAAATCGTTGTTCGCGCCGCTGACGCCCGGGAACTTCAGCCAGATCTGCGCCTTCGCGCGTGTGGTCCCCCCCGGGCTCCAGGCCAGCAACAGGCGTGCGGTCAGGCCGGCGTTGGCCGCCATCTCACCGATCGTCCCGAGGTTCAGCTCGAAGTCGAGGCCGTACCAGCGCCATTCCATCGCATCGGAATCCAGGTTCGCGAGCACGCGCACATATCCCTGCTTGCTCGGAAGCTCCGCCTTCGGATCGCCGGGCGGATTCTCCCCCGCCGGACGCAGAACGCCGCCCTGAAGCAGGCCGTTGAGCCGCATCGGGAACTTGTGCACGAGGCTCTCCCCGCGCACCTGCGTGGCGCCGGGGGAGAGATCGAACGTCATGCGCGCGATGGTGAACGTGTAGGTTGTGGTCGGCGTCGGCGTGGACTTGACGTACTTCATCTCCAGCGCCATGTTCTCGAAGGCCAGTCGTTCGTACGAGTAGACGTCGAAGCCGGCACCGGGAACGCGGAATTTGATATATCCGAAGAAGGCGAACGTGGCGATGATGGTGAGCGGATCACCCGGCTGCCCCGTCTGCTTCGCGGCCACGAACTGCGTCTTCTTCACCTGCACGAAGTCCAGCACCTTGCTGTTCATGTTGAACACGCGCTCGCCGTCGACGACGAAGCTGTAGACCGACTTTCCGTTGTGCACCTCGCGATTGCCGATGATGCGAATGGTGTTCGTGGCACCTCCGTTCACGCTCGCCACCGGCTCGTCGAGGATCCGATTCAGCGTGAGGTCGGCCGTGCATCGGAACTCGCGCAGCGCGGAGTTCCCGAACCACGCGAAGAATTCCTTGACGGCGAAATAGTACGGCTCGGTGAC
>CAZJYH010000067.1:0-13190 GCA_964549365.1 uncultured Alphaproteobacteria bacterium | reverse complement strand
AAACGACAACTAGTCATGCCGCCATATTTGCACAAGCACCGGGCCGCCGCAAACATGGATGCCGCCGGTGACACGGGTACATCGCATGGGAAACGCATGAGGGTGGCGAATGCGAACAAACAATTCTTCGCAGCGGAATCAAATCAGCAGGTGCGGTCGATCAATCGGGCCGGGCGCATCACAGGTCGCCCACACTGGAACTGAATCGGAAACATAGCGAACGTCCACCGGACGCAAGGAGCCGAACGCCCACCGAAGGGTGGCCATTGTTTCCTACTCGAGCCCGAACTTGAACGGGATCACATAGGTCTGTGATATCTGATCCACACCGTCCGGAAGGGGGCGCGCCTTCGCACGCCGCAGGCCCGACACCGCAGCGCTCACGAGTTCGTTGTCCGCGCGCTTCACCGGCGTGATGTTCGTGATGTCACCGTTCGGGAGCACGGTAAATCGCAGCGTCACGGTTCCGGTGGCTGTGCTGCCGCTCGGATACGAGGCACGGGGCTTCACTACCCATCCACGGCTGCCGATCACGCCGAACCCGACGCCGACACCGCCGCCTCCGCCTGCAGGCTTGTCGCCGGACCCGCGCACGTTCTGGCCGTTGGTGCCGGACGTGTTCGTTACCTTGGCGGTGTCGCGGGTATCGCCGGCGACGTGTGGAGGCTTCGGCTCGTTCCTCACGAGGTGGACGCGATCCGGGTTCTTGACGATGGTGTTTCGATTCGGATCGGGACGATCATGCGAGCGATCCGGTGTCGCATCGGGCCTTCCCTTCGACGAATGCCCCACCGGCTCGTTGCTCTCGGGGGAGCCCCCCCCCTCGGTCCCGGAATACTTGACAGGCGGGGCCATACGTATCTCAGTCCACGTGGTGTCCACACGCGGAAGATCCGGAAGGCGCAGCGTGCGAGTTGGTCGCTCTTCGGTCTCCGATCCATCGACGAAGAGCAGGATCACCAGGACATGCAGAACCACCGAGGTCGCAAGCGCGGCCCCGAGGTGTTTGTTGTACAGGCGCTTCAGGTCCACCGCGCCGTATGTTGTCCGTTCGTGTTCCAGATCGCTCATTATACCGTCTTACCGACGTTGCATGCATCATCAGGTTGAAGGACAGCATGAAGTCATGCCTGTAACATCACGCGACAGGGATCACAATGTTACCTTGATGCCGCCACGAATTTCGAAACCCGGCGCCGAATAGCCTAACCAAAGATCATACTTGTAGTTGAGCAGGTTGCTGATGTCCAGAGTTGCCTGAAGATTCTCCAGCAGCCGGTAGGCGGCGCCACAACCGAACAGCAGTCGCGCCGGCAATTCCGGATCGACCGTCGGAACCGCATTCGAACCGACGATCGCCCGCTGTGATGTCCGAATGTCGGCTGTGCCGTAGAACCGAAGCGACCGGCCAACGGGATCGGGAACGTAGGATACACGCGCGCGCACTTCCGCAGCCGGCGACAATGGGGCGGTCTCGTCGAGGTCATCGAGGATTGTCCGACGAAAGAGCGCATCCGCCTCCACATTGACGTGTTCGTTTACTTCGGTCTCAACGCTCACGGCGACGCCGAACGTTGTTGTGCTCGGATCGCGCCATGTCTGGGCGTTGTCCGCCGCATCGGCAACCACCACGGCGGTGCCGTCCGACTGCTCCGCGAACAGGCGCGCTTCCAGCGTGAGGCCCTGCCCGCTCCAGCGGCCACCCGCCGCGGCGGCTGCCGTCACGCGTTCGGGGCGCAGCTCCATTTCGCGACGCGCATACGGTGCGTGCAGCAGCCGATCGGCATACGAGGCCGCACGGAGTTCAGGAGCGAACCAGGCGAAAATCGTCAGACTGCTGTCGAGGTCATGCCGCACGGCCGCCCGGGGCATCACCAGCGAGCTCGATCCACTATCGGAGTTCTGGCCGCTCGCTGCAACCAGGCCGATCGACAACCGTGTCGAAGCCGCGGCGCGCCACTCCACATCGCCGGCCACCGAAAAGAATGCAGGTGTCTGCGTTGCCGTGGCGTATCGCAGTGTCGTGCTCGTGAATGCTGCTCGGACTCGCGCTGTGAGCGTCGAATCGAGATCCGCGCCCGCATCGAGCGTCAACATCGGGGACGTGGCCGTCGCCTCGCGCTCGCTGCCCGCCGTGTCGTCGGTGACCCCCGCGGACTCCAACGAAAGCCCCAATGCGTATCGCACGTGGGAACGTCCCTCGTCACGCAATCCGATCCCGAACCGCGTGATGCTCCGAGAACGATTGACGGTGGCTGCGGAAAGGCCGTACAGTGTATACTCGTCGGCGCCATGTTCGACGTCGGCGGAGAGTCGGAATCGGCCGATCGGTGCCCTTGTATCGCCGAGTGATGCGCTTGCATTTGCGCCGACTCTGAAACCGGACGCGCGCGCCGCATCGATGTGCCCCTCGGTGTGCAGGAAGTCCGCAAACCCGGAGGCGTCGAACGTCGGACGCGAGAATTCCGCGTGCACGGCAACGCGCGGCGATAGATAGCTGCCGATGCTCGCCTCCGCGTCCAGCTTGAGCGGTGATTCCTGCTCGCGGTATCCAGGAAGCGCTCCGCCGGGACCCTGAAGATTCGAGATCCGCTCGGAGAAGAGCAGCGAATCGCCGGCAGGAAGGGTATATACCGACGTATCGATCACCTCTCCCTTGCGTGCCTTGGGAAGCACCACCATTCGCTTGCCGATCACCGTCACGCTCTCCAGCTCCAGCGGCGGGACATTCGTCCCCCCCGGGCCTTGCGCAACGGCAATGCTCGAGACGATCGGCAGCATCAAAAGGGTCAGGATCTTTGTTCGGGTCATGCTCTTGGTCTACGATTCGAGGGGCTCACCGTCCCGCAAGGGGTCCGGTCTCGGAGACAACGCGCTGTGTCGCGAGCGTGGGTCAGGTGCGGGGACGATGGGTCCACGCACGGAGTGGAACATCGGTTCTCACTTCTTCAACTTCTTCAGCCGCGCCTCCGCCTCGGCCCGTATCGCCGGGCTCTCGGCCGTTGCCTGCAACTGTGTATACAAGTCGCGTGCAGCCACGTAGTTCGTGAGCTGCTCGTGAATTGCTCCGGCGAGAAGCGTCCCCGGCTCAGCGAACTCCGGGAACGTGGAGAAGTCCGTCATCAGGCGTCGAAGCTCCGCAAGCCCGCCCGCGTAGTCCTTCAGGCGATACAGCAGTTCCCCGCGCAGCAGCAGCGCCTCGGCGGCGATATCGTCGAGCCGTCGTGAAACCACGGCGGCCAGCAGCTCCAGCGCGCGCTCGCTCCCGCCGCGCAGCGCGGTCACTCGAGCGAACATGATCCGACTGCGATCGAGAAAGAGATCCTCCTCCGAGGAGGATGTGTCCGTTGCAAGCACGCGCTCCAGTTGCTCCAACGCCGCGGCGGTATCCTTCAATCGCAGGCGTGCGGCGGCAAGGCCGAAGCGTGCCTCGTTGATGCGTTCCGATGTCGGATATGCGGCAACGAAGCCGGAGTATCCATCGCTTGCGGCGGACCACTCCTGTGCGCGGAGGTGGAGCCCGGCGGCCTCAATGCGGGCGCGCTCCGCGGCGGGGGCGGCACCGTGCAACTCAACCACACGGTTGTAGATCAGGAGCGCGCTGTCGCGTCTGCCGAGATATTCATACGCGCGGCCGATGCCGACCAGGGCCTCGGGAGCCAACGGACTCTTCGGGAACTCATCGACGATCCGCTGGAAGCGCACGATGGCGTCGGCAAAACTTCCGGCTTCCAGCACGATGAGCGCCTTGCGATAGTTGAGCGAATCTGCCGGGATACGTTCCGGGTTGCGGACCTGGAAGCTGTCGATGATCGCAACCGCCTCGCCGCCGCGATCGAGCGCGTTCAATGTGAAGCGCACGGCCTCGAGCGCCTCCGGTACGATCACGCTGTTCGGATAACGATCGAGGACGAGACGGTAGTAGACCAACGCGCTGTCGAACGCCTCCATGTTGTAGTAGGCGTCGCCGATGGTGAACGTCGCCTGCGGCAGAAGCTGACTGTTGGGGTAACGTGAACCGAACGGCTTCAGCTCCTCGATCGCCAGTGAGTCCATCTCCTTCTCACGATAGATCGATCCGATGTTGAACGCGTACGCATCACGCAACGGCGAGTTCGGATAGTCGGCGATCAGCTTGCGGAACGTCGCAACCGCGCGTTCGGTCTGGCCCATCTGCAGGAAGACATCGGCGAGACGAAAACGAGCCTCCTCGTCGCGCGCCCCCTTTCCCGAAACGCCGCCGATCGACTCATATGTTTGAACCGCCTTGTCGAACTGTCCCATCAGGCGGTAGCAATCGGCAAGGCGGATCGTGGCCTCCACCGCAAGTGGGCTCTCCTTGTGGTTCTTCACGAAGTCGTCGAACGCAAGCGCCGCCCCTTTGAACTCCTTCTGTTGAAAGCGCGACCATGCAAGGCCGTAGAGCGCCTGCTCCAGCCGGACGCCGGACGCATGTTTCTCGACATAGGCGTTGTAGTAGCGCTCCGCCTCATCGTAGGTCCGATCCTGATACAGTGCCTCACCGAGCCAGAACGTGGCGTCGGCGATATCCGCTCCCTTCGCGTGCTCCGATACATACTCGCGGAACCGATCGATCGCGCTGCGGAAGCGGCCTACCTTGTAGAGCATGATCCCCTCTCGATAGAGCGCGCGTTCGGCCGGCTCGCCGGTTGCACCCGTTCGACGCGTTCGAGCGAAGGCGAACTGCGCATTCCCCGCGTCGCCGAGCGCGGCATACGACTCGCCGAGCAGGTAGTACGATTCCGAGCGTATCTCGCTCTCCGGGAACTGCCGCGCGGCGATCAACAGGAAGTGTCGTGCCGAATCGTACATCGCGCGGCGATAGAAGTATCGGCCGAGCTGAAAGTAGGCGTTGTCGCTGAACGACTCGTACGGGAGGCGCGCCAGGAGCGATTGAAACGAACGTACCGCGCCCGCGGTATCGTTGCGGCGCAGTTGAATGGCTCCGATCTGATAGGCTGCCGCCGCGGCGATCGAGTCGATGCCGTTCTCGAGCGTGCGGAACGTGGTGATCGCCTCGTCGTAGCGGCCCATGTTCAACTGCGCCCATCCGATCGTATAGCGCGCGGGGCGCAGGCGCGGGCTCGTCGGGAACTCACGCACGAACTCGGTGGCGTACCGCAGCGCCTCGTCGTGTCGACCGAGGGCGGCGCTCATCTCGCTCAGATAGAAGAGCTGCTCCTCGCGCTGGCGTGTTGTGCGCGGCGTGAGGCTGTTGAGCAGGCGAACGGCCGATTCGTGATTGCCGCGCCGGGCATCGATAACGCCGAGCCGCAGCCTGGCATCGAGCACGCGATCGTTCGCCGGGCCGTCGATGATCCATCGGTACATCTGCGCCGCCGAGTCGAGACGGTCGCGCCCTTCGGCAATCCATGCGAGCAGATAGACCGCGTCGGTGCGGTACGGTGAGGCCGCCGAATCGGGCGTGGCAGCGCTTCGACGGGCGTATGCTTCGGCTGCATCAAGGCGGTTGCGCTCCGCGGAGATGCGCGCCAACCAGTAGTAGGGATCGATGGTGCCGGTGATCGTGTCGACGCGGAGAAACGCCTCCTGCGCGGCGTTCGTATCGCCGTCCTGGTAGGCCGCCACGCCACACGTGAAGAGTACATGGTTCCTGCGCGAATCGCCCGGGGCGTACGCGACGAACCGTTCACACGCCGAACGCGCGCGCGCGTAACGCGCCAGCATGAAGTTGGCTTCCGACTGCAGGTAGAGCGCATCGGCAAGCGGCTCCTGCGCGTGCGCGGAGTCGATCGCCGGCTCGAGTTCGGCAAGAGCGCGCCCATAGCTTCCGCTTTCGACAAGGGCCGCGGCCGAGCGAACGGCAAGCGCCAGAGACCGTGGCTCGGTGGTTCGGGGCTGCGCGACCAGCGTCGCCGGTACCAGGATCAGGAGGAGCGAGAGTGCGGAGAAAAGCTTCACTATGACCGAATGATTAACCCACGCGCGACGCGCTGACGGGAAGCATGCTGCAGGGCGCGAGCGCGACGGTATCGCATGCCTGAAGGTTCCGTGCAAAGATAGAGATACAGGGCGAATACGGTCGCGAAGCCCATGAATACTATCTTTGCCGACGATTCGAATGCATCCACGTTCCTCTCACCAATGCCGAGACCGATGCCCGGATTTGCACATCAGGAGGCTGCTCGGTCGGATGATCCGTCCGCAGAGAACGACGCAATACCATCCGCGCCGCAACATGAACCGATCCGCAAACGGTATCGCCGCGCGCGCCGCAGGGTCTACGAGCTGCTGATCAGCCCGGAGGTCGAGACGCGCACGGAGCGCTTCCTGCGCGCCGGCATCGCGGCGCTTATCGTGCTGAACGTGCTTGCGGTGGTGCTCGAGAGTGTGGAGTCGATCGAGCGTGCATGCTCCGGCATCTTTCTCGCGGTGGAGCTCTTCTCGATCACTGTCTTCACGATCGAATATCTGCTGCGTCTGTGGAGCGTTGTCGAGGTGCCGAACTACGCACACCCGATCTTCGGTCGCCTTCGATACGCGGTGTCGTTTGTTGCCCTCATCGATCTCGTTGCGGTGCTGCCGTTTTATGCGCATGCGTTGATCACGTTCGATCTTCGGTTCGTGCGCGGGCTGCGACTGCTTCGGTTGTTCCGTGCGCTGAAGCTCGGGCGATACTCGCGATCGCTCACATTGCTGGCCAAGGTGTTTCGCTCGAAGCGCGACGACATCTTGGTCTCGTTGTTCATCATCATGCTGATGCTGGTGTTGTCCTCATCGCTCATGTTCTTTCTCGAGCACGAGGAACAACCGAAGGCGTTCCCGAACATTCCGGCCGCGCTCTGGTGGGGCGTTGCAACGCTTACGACGGTGGGATATGGCGACATCTATCCGGTCACCGCCGTCGGGAAGATCTGTTCGGCCGTCATCGCCCTGCTCGGCATCGGGCTGGTGGCGCTCCCCTCCGGCCTGATCGTGGCCGGATTCCTGGAGGAGATGCAGTCGGGCAAGGCCTCCCGCACATGTCCGCACTGCGGAAAAGCGCTCTGAGTTTTCCGGACGCGGCATCGTGATACAACCCGTCCTCCGTTTCTCCCGTGGTCCCTTCATTCGAATTCAACGTCAACACAGAACGGCCCCAATGATCAGGAGCATGCCGATGAATCTTCCCGGACTTCCCGCCAAGCCGAACATCATCATCATGATGACCGATCAGCAGCGCGCCCTCCGCGATTTTCCGCACGCATGGGTGAAGGAGAACCTGAAATGCCTCGAACGGCTGGCGCGACACGGGATAACCTACCGGCGCATGTACATTAACACGTCGCCCTGCTGGGCCGTGCGCGCGGTGATGTTTTCCGGGACCTACCCGCTGATCAACCAGGTGATTCCGTACATGACGACGCTCCCGCCGGAGCTGACGATCCTCCCGGCTATCCTGAAGGCCGCCGGCTACCGCGTGGTGTACAAGGGGAAGTGGCATCTGACCTACTCGTCGGACAAGTTCGCGGTGAACTGGGCAACGGAGGATCACGAGAAGGCCAGGCAGACGGCGGACGCGGAGGACGATCATATGCGGACGGCCTATCACATCGACGGGTGGACTTCGCCGGACATGGGGACCGAGCTGGTGGCCGGGGAGAATCCGCCGCCCGGTGACATTGCGAACCTCGGCGGCGGCAACGGAGGGAATGATCGGCGCGTGGTGACCGGCGAGGGGATGCTGAACCATGATCGCCAGGAGAGCGCGCTGGAGTTCATCCGGAACAATCGAAACAGCGGGGAGCCCTATTGCCTCGTCGTGTCGCTCGTCAACCCCCACGATGTCTCGGTGTTCCCGGACTGCCTGGAGCAGGCGGGCTACGACGCGGCGGCGTTCGAGGGATACACGGATTTCAAGCTCCCACGATCGTACGGCGACGAGGACATTGCCACCAAGCCGTTCGCCCAGCAGAACTTCCTGAACGGATACGGCGGCGGGCCGCTGACCGGGGACGATCCGTTGAACTATCTGAAGTTCTACGCCTATCTGCACGTGCAGGCCGATGAACTACTCGGCCGCATTCACGATGAGATGACCGAGGAACAGAAGGCGAACACGATCATCATCAGGATGTCGGATCATGGCGAGATGGCGATGGCGCACAGCGGCGCGCAGGAGAAGATGAACAACTTCTACGAGGAGACGGTGAACGTGCCCTTGATCATCAGCAACCCGGTGCTCTTTCCGGAGCCGGCCGAGTGTGAAGAACTGGTGTCGACAATCGACCTGCCGACGACGATCGCCGCGCTGGTGGGGGTGGACGTCGACACGCTCGGTTTCGAGCATCGGCCGCAGGGGATCGACTTCTCCGCCACGCTCACCGATCCGACGGCGCACACGCAGGACGACGTGCTGTACACGTTCTTCTCGGGGAACAACTTTCAGGTGCAGCCGCCGGGCGATGCCAACCTGATCTGCGGCATCGTGAACAAGCGATGGAAGTACGCCGTGTATTTCGCACCCGAGAACGGCCCCGCGCCGAACCCGAAGAACCCGCTCGATGCGAGGACCGGGCATTGGATTCCGATGGTGAAGGCCGGCAGCGTGCAGTATGAACTGTACGACCTCTCGGCCGATCCGTGCGAGATCACCAATCTGTTGCCCGTCAACGCCGGCGAGCCGCCCCCCGTGGGTGTGCAGGATCGGCAGAACGAGATGCATGCGCGGTTGACGCATCTGATGACGCACCACAAGGTGTTGCCCGACAACTGGACGGCCGCGGCGCCTGCCGGTTAGTGCCCATCCCAGAATCGACAATTGGGTATTCCAGATGTCATTGCGAGCGCAGCGAAGCAATCTCGCACGCCGACACCGAAGCCACATTTGTGAGATTGCTTCGTCGCTTCGCTCCTCCTCGCGAAGATCCTGGCTATTCCTTGCCCAGGAACAGTGAACCTGTGCGCCATTGTATCGCAATGACGGCGATTGTTACGATCCGATCGGGAGACACAACACCGGCGGAGTATGAAGCTTCCCGCAATCAACATGACGACGCGATGAACACATACGGAACGGCAGGAGAGCGCGGCGCGGATCATGTGCCGGTGATCGACGTGGGGCCGTTGATGGCCGACGAGCCCGCGCGTGTGGAGGTTGCGCGGGCGATCGATCGTGCCTGCCGGGAGCACGGCTTTTTCTACATCACGGGACACGGTGTGCCGCGAGCGCTTGTGGAGAGGTTGGGGGCGCTCAGTCGCGAGTTCTTCGCGCGGGATGTCGAGGAGAAGATGGCGATCAGGATGGCGCTGGCGGCGCGGGCGTGGCGCGGATATTTCCCGGTGGGCGCGGAGCTGACCTCGGGCGTGCCCGACCGCAAGGAGGGGCTCTACTTCGGCGCCGAGCTCGGCGATGATCACCCGTTGGTGCGTGCCGACACGCCGATCCACGGACGCAATCTCTTCCCGGCGATCCCGGGCTTTCGTGAGACCGTGCTGGAGTACATCGATGCGTTGGCGCGTGTCGGCCGGCACCTGATGACGGGCGTGGCGCTCGGTCTGGGGCTGCCGGGTTCCTACTTCGCCGATCGGTACACCGGCGACCCGCTCGTCCTGTTCCGGATCTTCAACTATCCGAGGGCCTCGGCCGCCGGCGACGACGTGGGCGAGTGGGGCGTCGGCGAACACACGGACTACGGTCTGCTGACGATCCTCGCGCAGGACGACGTCGGCGGCTTGCAGGTGCGCACGCCGGGGGGCTGGATCGACGCGCCGCCGCTCGCCGACACATTCATCTGCAACATCGGCGACATGCTCGATCGGATGACGCGCGGCCGATATCGATCGACGCCACACCGCGTCGTCGGCGCACGCGATCGTGACCGACTCTCGTTCCCCTTCTTCTTCGATCCCAACTTCAACGCACGCATCGGCCCGATCGACGGTCTCGCCGGCGACCATGTTGTCGACGACCGGGAGGAACGATGGGATCGTGCGAGCGTGCACGAGTTCGACGGGACCTACGGTGAGTATCTGTTGAGGAAGGTGGGGCGTGTTTTTCCCGAGTTGCTGCGGGACGTGATGTAGTCGAGGGGATGGTGGTGCGCGCTTGTCGGCGATGTGTTGGAGCCGGAAAAATAAGCGTGCTTGGCTCCATGGTGGTACGATGTGTTCTGCGGTGTACGAGTGTCTTTGTTGAGCTGCTGTATAACGTTTTTGCATTGATGAATGCTTGAGCCGTCGGTATTTCGGAATTGTCATGAGCGCAATCCATTTGTCCGTCTATGTGCGCATTGCGTAATGCGCTGCGCATCGGACTTTTCGCAGGATATTTCCTTCGGCGCCTGCGGCGGTGTTGAATTGCACGGGTGAATATATCTTGTGGTCCATGAAAAAACTACTTGCGTAGTTGAACCGTATTCGGCTATACTTGCGGCCGATTCGCGGCAGCGCCTGTTCCCGGTGCTTGCTGAAGAGGGAGATCATGGAGATCGCCTTTTCGCCCGTTCCGCTCATGCCACGTATGCCCCGAGCGGCGCGGGTTTCCTGATCCATCGCAACGTTCAACACTTCCCAGCGTGTTGGCATTGTCCTCCTATTTCATTCTCATTTTCCATGAGGAGTATTGCCGTATGCTCAAACGTAAAGATTTCGTTCTGTACAGAAAGTCAGGCGTCAGGTGGATCTACGCATTGATGACCGTCCCGGGTCCGCACCGCACAAACCTCGCCCCCATACTCGTCTTTCTCGCATCGCTTGCCATCGCACCTGCGTCGATGCGCGCGCAAACCCTCGACTCGCTTCGCGCGGCCTTGCCGATCGCCGGAGTCTATCACCTCAACTTCGACTGCTGGCCCGACACCGTTCTTGCCGAACGCACCGCACGCGGCGGCGTCCTTCCGCGCGCGATCGTGTGGGGACACCCGAAGCCCGGCGGCGGATCTGGACAGGGCGGTTCCGGCATCGACACATCGTGCCTCGGGCCGATCCCGCCCGCGCTGCGCAAGCCGTTCACGCTGTTCACCTATCCGGCGTGGGCACAGCCCGGCTCGGTCGCCTCAGGTGGCTCCGCTGCATCCGGCGGCTCGGTCGCGTTCGGAGGCTTCAACGGGGACTCGTTGACCGACATCTTCTTCTACCTGCGCGGCCGTGTGCAGTCCGGCAGCGCCGGGCGATGGCATGATACCGTGCGTCGCATGGTCGTCTTCGGTCAACACGCGCTTGACACGCTCTCAACCATCAACCTCGCCGACGTACCGGCCTTCCAGTTCGCCCCCTTCTTCGCGATGAACCTCTCCGAGGGCGTTCACCTGAGCGAGCGGGCAACACGCGATCTCTCCGGCGCGCCGAGCTACATCCTGCACCCGGTCAGCCTTCAGGTTAACGCGCCGAACGTCGGCGCGCCGAACGTGCCCGCGACGCACGAGCGCGCGCCGATGGTTGGAATGCCGATGGCCGGCATCGTGCGCGTGTATCCGAACCCGGCGGCGACGGCGGCGGGCGTTGAGGCCGTGCGGCTGGAAGCGGGCGAGTACACCGTGGAAGTGGTGGCGACGAACGGGCGTGTCGAGCTGCGTCGACGCGTGAGCGTGGCGGCATCCGGGACGCTGCTCGAGACGCTCGACGTGAGCGGCCTTGCGAGCGGGTACTATGTCGTGCGCGTGACGCGCGACGGCGCCGCAAGCGGCGCGGCCACCAGCGGTGGCGCCGTAACCGGCACCTATCCTATCGTCGTGGCGCACTGACGCGCCGCGCGCTTCGCGCGAGTGCAAAGTTCAGAGTGCAAAGTGAATGCGCGACAGATGGGCAACTGCACACTGAACACAACAACCGCAGTCGGGCACTTGAAACTTTGAACTCTGAACTCTGAACTCTGAACTATATCCATGAAACGCATCATCACGGCTTTCGCGCTCCTCTGCGCGGTCGGCACGATCCGTGCCCAATATTCCGAACAGGTGTTCGAGCTGAAGAAGGCGCAATCGCAGTACGACGAAAACGGCTTCACCAACGGCAAGGCGATCGACGTCGACGGCAACCTCGTCGTCAATCCCTCCAACGGATCGGTTGCCTACAGCTATCCGATCTCGCATCAGATCATCGACGGCTATCCGTTCGACGTCGCGTTGAATTACTGCTCCTCGGTTTCCTTCACGGCGTTCAAGGATTATAACCTCGCCGACCGTCAGACCGGCTCACTCTACAGCGGCTGGGCGCGCTTCCATCAGCAACGGCCGCTTTGGATCTTGAGCGCCGGGGGGTGGGCGGTGGATGTCATCGCCACCTCCACGCACTTCCATTGCGACTCCGCATCATCGGCGTTCAACGGGCTCGTGAACACCTACGACGACCGCGCGTTCGTGTGGACCATCGATGGATTCGACTTCTCGAACAGAATGCTGGACGTCAGCCCGGTTGCGGGCGCGCACGGGAGCAAGGTCACCGATGTGATTCAGATCCTGCGCGGCGACGGCAGCCTCCTCAAGCTCTACAACGCAAACACGCAGACGCCGAGCGATCCGAACCCGGACACACGGCCGGAGCTCTACACCGGGTATTACCACACGAACAGTGCGAACGATCGTTCCTATGCGATCGTCGATTACGTCGACAACTGGTTCCCCACGTGCGTCCGCGACTACATGGCGCCGCTCGTGGAAGTGGGCCACGAATATCCGGTCACGCCGCGCCGGGTGCGGTACTACCCCGGCGATGGTTCCGAATTCGTGTTCAAGGAATGGCCGATGCCTTTCGGCTACAACGCGCTGGCCGACGACGAAAACCGTTCCGGCGGCATCTGGGGCGGGCCGACCGTCTTCTACCTGGAGGAGATGCGGTCGAGCAATGGGCAACTGGTGGAGTTCCATCGCGCGCGCCACTACCCCCTCATCGACAACCCGCTCTATCCGACGGAAGACCGCACGCGCGGCCGTGCGCTCATCACGGAGTTCGCCGATCACCGCATCAGCTTCGGCTACAACTCCCTCATCATCGAGGCGCTCGGCAGAACGACGAAGGTGCGCTTCGACACGATCGCCCGTAGCGGCAACGCGCAGAGCTGGGAGGTGATGCCGTACGCGAACGCGGGGACGCTCACCGGCCGCTCGCTCCGGCTGGCGGGCCTGCCGGAAGGGAACCCGGAGTTGTACAAATCATACGTCGGCTATGTGACGAAGATCACCGATGCGGCCGACCGGGTGACCACCTTTGACTATGAACCGATCACCCGC
>CAZJYH010000066.1:0-13223 GCA_964549365.1 uncultured Alphaproteobacteria bacterium | reverse complement strand
TGCAAACACCACCTCAACCACTTCGCAGGATCCTGCGCACTTGGCACGCAATTGTGCAACAAGACCATTTCCTGTTCCCGATCTTCGGCAACAAACAACGAATTCGTCATTCATAATTCATCCTTTCTCTTCCATCGCCATGCCGATTCGATGATCGTGCGCAGATCCGGGAAGGCCGGCGCCCAGCCGAGCTCGGCGCGGATCTTCTCGGACGACGCAACCAGCACCGCCGGGTCCCCGGCGCGGCGCGGCCCGGTCAGCACGGGGATCTCGCGTCCGGTCACCTCCGCGGCGGCGTCGATCACCTCCCGCACCGAAAAGCCGTCACCCCCGCAGCCCAGATTGTAGGCCATGTTCCGCTCTTCGAGCGCCACGAGCGCCAGCACGTGCGCCCGTGCGAGATCGATCACGTGGATGTAGTCGCGCACGCATGTGCCGTCGCGTGTGGGGTAGTCCGTGCCGTTGACCGTAATGTGCGGCCGCGTTCCGGCGGCGACATCGAGCACGATCGGGATGAGATGCGTCTCGGGGTCGTGCGCCTCGCCGCAGCGCTCGCTCGCTCCGGCGGCGTTGAAATATCGCAGCGACGCGTGCCGGATGCCGTAGGCCGCGCCGTACCACGCAAGCGCGCGCTCCAACGCCAGCTTCGTCTCGCCGTACGGATTCGTCGGCGCGAGCGGGTCGGTCTCCGTGATCGGTTGCTTCACGGGCTCGCCGTAGACCGCGGCGGTGGAGGAGAAGACGATGCGGCCCACGTTGCAGTCGAGCATCGCATCGAGCAGCGCCAGCCCCGCGCCGACGTTGTTGTCGTAGTACTTGCGCGGATCGGTCACCGATTCACCGACGAGCGAGTCCGCGGCCATGTGCACCACGGCCTCCACACGATGCTCGCGCAGAGCCGCGCGGAGCCGCTCGCCGTCGCGCAGGTCCGCCGTCACGAACGGTGCCTCCGGCGGCGTCATCTCGCGATGTCCCTTCGAGAGATTGTCGTACACGATAACCTCGTGGCCGGCCGAGAGAAGCTCCTCGCAGACCACGCTTCCGATGTACCCGGCCCCGCCGGTGACCAAAACGCGCATGATATGAACGATGAGTTGAAGGACGCCGTGCGTGCGCGGCGGCGTCTGCCTGGGAGAGAAGAGGCGGCAAAGATAGGGGGATGGGGTGGAGTGGCGATGCGGGGGAGAAATGTTCTCCATCCATCCACCATTCCCCCCTCCCTTCGTATGTTTGGCCGGACCCGACCCGGGCCGGTACTCCTCCGGCACGGCGGGTGATCGCACACGCACACTTCCTTCGCTCTTTGCTCCCCATCTCCTTCCATCGATTCGCGGATCGCCTCCGCGCGGACGTCGTGACGTGGTTCGAACGTCACGGGCGGGACTTCCCATGGCGTCTGCCCGACAGGCACGTCTCGCCGGCCCGTGAGCCCGGCGGACGCTCCGGTTCCACAGCCGACCGGCAGCCGTTGCACGACCCGTACATGATCCTCGTGGCCGAGGTGATGTTGCAGCAGACGCAGACCGCGCGCGTCGAGATCAAGCTTCCGGAGTTCCTCGGGCGGTTCCCCGATGTCGCCGCGCTTGCCGAGGCGTCGCGTGGCGATGTGATACGGGCGTGGCAGGGGATGGGGTACAACAGCCGCGCGCTGCGGCTGCAGCAGACCGCCCGCGCGGTGATCGAACGGCACGGCGGCCGTTTCCCGGAGTCCCCCGATCAGCTCGCGGCGCTCCCGGGCGTCGGGCCGTACACTGCGAGCGCGATCGCTTGCTTCGCATTCGGCCGGCACGTGCCGGTGATGGACGTCAACGTCGCTCGCGTGCTCTCACGGATCTTCCACCGGTGCCACACGCCCGCGGTCGTGCTCGCCGAGCGGGCGTTGATGCCTCTCGCCGCAGCCGTCGTTCCTGAAGGTGATGCCTATCGTTGGAACCAGGCCCTGATGGACCTTGGCGCCACCGTCTGCACGGCCCGCGCTCCGGCCTGCGATCGATGTCCGGTGGCCGACGTATGTCTGTCTGCATATCCGCTGCGCGTGGAGTTGTTCAACCCGAAGGACGTCGCCCGCCCGGAGCCGGAGATCCGCGGCGAGCCGAGGCGCCTGTGGCGTGGGCGCGTCGTGGAGTATCTGCGCCGTGTCGACGGTGCCGTGCGTGTGGCGGATGTGTATGCGCATCTGTTTCCGCCTCGGCCGGATCATGCTCATGATGGGCCGGAACGTCGCGAGGTGCTGGCGCTGGTGGCCGGGTTGATCCGTGACGGGCTGGTGGTGCGGCCCGGCGTCGTGCGTGAGGGAGGCGTTGCGGAGGACGACGCAATCGCGTTGCCGATGTAGCGCATCGTCCGCCCACGCATCGTCCGCCCACGCATCGTCCGCCCACGCTTCGTTCGCCCTCGCACCGTTGGGCGCATCGACGCTCGTCGAGGGTGAATCGTTTTGTGAACTCATACTGGGAGACGGTGGATGTCGAAGCTCGAGATGAATCGTCCGCACCGATCCGGAGCGGCTGCCGTGCGTGCGATCGTCGCGGTCGTGGGCGCCGTCCTCATCGTTGCGTTGGTCGGATGCGACAGCGATGCCCAGGACGGCAACGACGGTGCGTACCTGCGTGTCGACGACATGGTGGTGATGAGGATCCAGTCCGAGGCGCCGACGCAGTACATGGGGGCGCGGGTGATGGAGGTGCTCGGCGACAGTGTTCGGCTCTGCCCGGGCGACTCGAGCTTCCTGGAGTTGAGGGATGCCGTCGCCAACGCTGTCCGCGCCACGCCGGGCGGGCCGGGGCATCCCGAGATACGGGTCGTCGCGATCGACGAAATCAAGGCGCGGGAGAAGGCCGGAGTGGTGGAGATCATCCATGTGCCGGCGAAGTGATCGCGTGCCGCCGCCATCTTCGCATCGTTGAACCAGGCGATGCGGAAGGGAGCCTTGTGTTCGATCTCAAATCGGAGGGACCATGATTGTCTTCGGCTATCGGATGAAGGTGCTGGAACCGGTGCTGTTGCCCGAAGCGCGCTGCCCGCACTGCGGCGCCGAGAACGTGGCCGTCTATCCCGCGTGGCGCTATTTCTTCATCTACTTCATCCCGATCTTTCCCTATAAACGGGTGAGCGTGCTCGGGTGCCTGTCGTGCGAAGAGGCGTCGGATGTCGACTCATATCCCCCGGAGATCGGCGCCGAAGCCGGGGCGATCACCAGAGAGGCATCGCCGCCGAGGACGCTCTTCGCGGGCCTGTACATTGCCGCGGCCGTCTACTTCATCGTACTGGTGGTGGGCTGGGTTCGCGATCGTGATACCGATTCATATGTGGCGGACCTCCATGTGAACGACGTGGTGGTGATGAAGCTGGAGTCAGAGCCGGCGTATCCGTACATCCCGATGCACGTCGTCGAGATCGTCGGCGACAGCGTTCACCTTCGCGCCCGGCAGTATTCATACAAGAACGCAAGTGACGCGGCCGACAAGATCGGCATGCCGCCGGTGGCCGACGATACGACGACGGTGGAGGGGATGATCGCGAAAGCGGATGTGAAGCATCTGCGGGAGATCGGGAAGATCGAGCGCATCGTGCGGCGTGGAGAGTGATCGCGCGCCCCGGCCCGAACGCGACGCGGGCGCACCGTTCAGGCACGCCCGCGTTGTCGATCGGTTTGTTCGCATGAGCGCGCCGGGTCACTCCCAGTAGCGCTCCTCCTTCCAGGGGTCGGCGGAGTTGCTGTAGCCGTTCTGCTCCCAGAAGCCGGGCCTGTCGGCCGCCATGAACTCCAGCCCCTTGATCCACTTGGCTCCCTTCCAGGCGTATCGCTTCGGTGTGAAGACGCGCATCGGGCCCCCATGCTCGACGTCCAGCGCGTCGCCGTTGAACGTGTGGGCGAGGATCACATCCTCCTCGATCATCCACGCCAGCGGCAGGTTCGTGGTATAGCCGCCGTACGCGTGCTGCAGCACATGCGTCGCCTCGGGCTTCACATCGGCCTTGATCACCTCCCATAGGTCCTTGAACATCACGCCCGTCCAGTCGTCGTCGAACCGCGACCACGCCGTCACGCAATGGAAGTCCGCATGGATGGTCGTCTGCGGGAGCGCCATGAACTCGTCCCACGTCCAGACGCGGCGCTCGTTCACCAGGCCGGTGATCTCGAAGCGCCAATCGGCGAGCTCGATGATCGGCACCGGGCCGTACGTGAGCACCGGGAATTTTTCGGTGTGGAATTGCCCGGCGGGAAGCTTCGGGAGGCCGTAGCCGTTCTCCTTCGGGAGATCCGCTTTCTTGCTGAAGATCGACATGTTGAATCGTGCTGAACGGGTCCGGGGATACATGCGCGGCAACGGGAAGGTCGCACGCTGGAATGCGCAATGTACGACGACGCTCGCCTCCGTCAATTGTGGCGATGAGGGACGGGGCGTGCGGCCGCAGTCGCGCGAGGCGGACGCGGACATGCGCCGCTTGTCATCGGCCGGTCGTGTAGACGTTCACCTTCAGGTCGCCCGCCGTGTTGAGCGTGTGAATCCTGCCGGCGCCGTCGACCCGCAGCAGGCGGTCATCCTTCGTGATCTCATAGGTTCCCGCGATCGCAAGCGGCTGGGCCGACACGGCGACGACGTAGTGCTTTTCGGTGATCGGGTTGTCGTACTGTGCATAGAGCACGCCGTTCTCGCCCAGAAGAAGTCGATTGAATCGCGGCGTCATGAACTCCTTCTCCGTTCCGTCGATCGTGTGATACCAGGCTCCCTTCAGTTCGATCGAGTCGCGCACGACTCCATCGACGAATCGTTGCAGCCGCGGCGAGGCGCAGTGCAGGTAGGCCACACTTCCGTCCGGAAGCTCCACCACCCATCGTCCGAACTCCAGCACGAAGTGGCTGCGCTTGAATCCGAACCGCTTCAGCTCCGGGGGGAGAGCGCCGAACGTCCGCACCGGCCGCAGATCGCGATCGAGCTGCTCGATCAGGCGCGTCGTGTCGACGAAGCGCGAATAGTTCGAGGAGTCGTACAATCGCCTGAGATATGTCGAGTAGTCGATGCCGGCGCGGCGCAGGAAGGAGGTGGTGACCGTACGCTGGACCGTGGCATACAGCGCGCGCGCTCCCAGCCCGAGATCGTTGGCGATCGAGAGCGGTATACGCGCGTCGTGTCCGTAGCTGCGAATCGTCGTGCGATCCCTGCCCCACTGCACAATGCGGAGAACATCGTCGGCGGCGTAGATGGAATCCTCCCCCTTGATGTCGATGAGAACCGTGTCGGGAACGGGCGTGATCATGTACATGTCCTGCGCTGCAAGCCGCAGACACGACGGCCTGACGGCCTGCGGGAGGTCGATCTGCGCGAGCTTTCTGCCGGTCGAGTCGAACTCGTAGATGCTGTTCGACAGTCCGCTGATGAGCGCATAGTGCCCGCGCTCGGTGGAGAACTGCTCAGCGTAGGGCATGCCGGCCGTGTCGGTCCCCTGCAACTTGATGGCGCGGACCAGGCGCAGCTTTCGGATGGAGCCCGGCCCGTTCGCGGCGCTGCCCTTGGGGCTCGGCGCCTCGGCCCGCCCGGGCGGCATCGCCCGGCGCAGAAGCGAGTCGATGTACTGCATCAGCCCGGCCACTCCATGTTCCAGTCCGACGCGCTCGCTGAACGCATCGGCCTCGCCGATGCCGCGCTGCATGATCACCGCCCCACTGCTCGTGGTGATGATCATCTCGGTGCGGTCCTTCGCCGCGAACGCCTGCCTGATCAATGCACCATTCCCGTCCTGAAGGAACGGGAGCTCGCATGCAGACTGCCGAAAGTCCGCGGCCATCTTCCGCGCAATCGCGGCGCGCGGCGATTGGAACACGATGGCCGCGCCGATCCGTTCACTGTTCGGCGGCGACCGCAGTATCGGACACCACATCGCCTTGATCTCGCTCAGGCAGCTCATGCAGGCGTCCTCGGAGAAGGTGAACAGGACGTACAGGTCCTTTGCGCTGCGATCGCCGCTCGCCCTTGCATAGAGCTCGCGCGGGGCATTCCTGCCGTGGGCGACAGCGAGGAGCATGTGTGAGAGAAGGATGATCGAGAGAATCGTGCGACGGTTCATGACGGTGATTGCCGGGTATGCAGTGACGGGGTTTGTGCGTGCGGGCTCTGATGAGCAACGTGGAACGGCAACAGGGGATGGGCGCTGCCCGTCCCCCGCTGCGTATGCATTTCGACGATGCAGGGTGTCTTACGGCACCGTCACAGTCGGCTCAACCTCCTGCTCCGGCACCGGGATGTACTGCGGCGGGATCGGCTTGTCGCCGACGACGCCGAGCTCGCCGAGGTTCTGGCTTGCGAAGGCGGTGAACTGCACGGGACCGGAACTCGTGTAGTCCAGCACCGGGAGCGTGGGGTTGCCCGCTATCCCATAGATGATGATATAGCGACGGCAATAACCCGGGCCGTTCGTGCACGGGATTCCTGCGCCCTGCCACACCAGCCCGCCCGCCGGGGTGATGTCCTTGACGATAACCGGGCGTGCGTTCGTTTCGTTGGTTGCGACCAACGTGAGCACGGCCGCGGCCGCGATGCTCAGAATCCTTGCGATCTTCAGAGTCATGACGATGTCTCCCTGTCTAATAAATAGGGTATTAATTCGTGCACATATTCATGCCTGCAACAGACATGGGGCATGCACAAACATGTGTGACGAATATGAAGTGAATTATCCGCGCGAAGCGGGAATCACGTGCGCCGACGTGATGGTATTTGAGGCGTCACAAAAATAGAGCGCCCGGATCCCCATTCGGGAGTACATGTTGATGTACCCTGCCGCCGATTTCGGATGTTGCGTGGATGTCGTGATGGGTGTGAGTCGGCCTGCCGGTCGCTGCCGAGCCGCAAATACGGAGCCTCTCGCTACGCTCGGCGCAAACTCCGCGAGCGGCTGGGAATCTCGGCCCTGCAAGGCGCGCATCGTCGAGACGCCTCATTGCGTTCGGAGTGACATCGCATGGGTTGTGGAATACAATGATCGTTGGAAAGGTATTTCAACAGGCTGTTGTCCGGGCGTTCTTTTTCGCGGGGAGAAGGACGCCTTCCCCGTATGCGCCGGGGAGTACGAAACAATTCGAAGCGATCCCCCTCCGCAGCTGCCGTTCAACGCCCCGAATAGACGTTGATCTTCATCGATCCGGCCATGTTGAGCACGTGAATATTGCCGCCGGCGTCGGCACGGACCAGACGTTCCTCGGGGTCCACCTCGTATGTGCCCGCGGTTTTTCCGTCGGTCGGCGACACCGCCACGACATAGCGCTTTTGCTTTGCCGGGTTGTCGTACTGCGCGTACAGCATGCCGTTCTCACCGAGGAGCATCGCGGTGAATCTCGGGATCGACGTCTCGCTCTCGCGGCCGGTCAGCCGCTGGTAATAGTCCCCCGCCAGATCGATCGAAGATGTCTCCGTGCCGTTGCGAAAGAACCGGAGCGTTGAAGTTGCCGCGTGGAGATACGCCACGCGACCATCGGGCAGTTCGACGATCCATCGTGTAAACTCGATCCAGAAGTGCGTGCGCTTGAAGCCGAACACCTTCAGCTCGGCCGGCAGCTTCCCAAAGGAGCGCACGAGGTGGAAGTCCTTGTCCAGCTCATGGATCAGCGTGACCGTGTCGATATAGCGGGCGTAGTTCGTGGAGTCGTAAAGCTGCTTGAGATAGGCATCGTAGTTCAGCTTGTGCAGGTGCATGAACGTGGAGGTCACGGTGCGCTGGGCGGTGACGTAGAAGCCGTGTGCACCGCATGCGATGTCGTTGGCGACCGAGAGCGGCCACGCCGGGTTGAAGGCGTACGAGCGGATGATCCTGCCGGTGCGGCCGAGCAGCAGGGCGTTGATCACGTTGTCCTGCACGAATATCGAATCCTCACCCTCTTCCCCCACGAACACGGTGTCCGTGAGGCCGCTCACCGTGTAGAAGCCGTCGGCGCGTGCCTGCAGGCAGGCGGGATGCACGGCTGAGTCCAGCTTGAGCGCGGCCAGGCGCTTCCCGGTCGTGTCGTATTCGTAGAGCGTGTTGGTGAGACCGCTGATGAAGTAGTAGCGGCGCGTCGCGACGGAGAACGACTCGGCGTACGGCATTCCCGCATCGTCGGACCCCTTCAGGGCGATCGAACGGAGGAGCTTCGGCTTGACGGCGGCGCGCGGGAGTGCTCTCGGAGGCCGCGCGGCACGCCCGGAGCCTGCCGCGGCGATCGAGTCCAGATACCGCAGCGCGAGGTGCGGTCCGGAGGCCAGCTGAAGCTGTTCGCTGAATTCGTCCATCTCGCCCACGGTGCGCTGCAGCACGACGCCGCGCGCGTCGGCGATCAGCATTCGGCTCCGATTGTCCCGTGTGAAGAGCGCCCTGCTCAGGCTTCCGTCCGTGTCCTGATAGAACGGCATGTCGCACCCGGATGCCTTGAAATCTGCCGCCACCTTCCGCGCCACGCCCTTCCGCGAGCAGTTGAAGAGCACCGCTGCGCCGACGCGTGCATGCAGCGACTCATCGGACCGGACTCTGCACCAGACGGCGCGGATCTCGCCGAGGCAGGTCAGGCACGAGTTCTCCGTGAACGTGAAGAGCAGGTAGACATCCTTGGCATCGTTGTCGCCGCTGGCCTTGCGGTAGGCCCCCTGCACCGAATGCTTCGCGGGGGCCCACTCGGCGAAGGCCTGCGGTACAACGCCCAGAAGCGCGGGGAAGAGGACAAGGATGACGGCGGCAATGCGGACCTTGAGCATATGCAAACGCTGAATTATGAATCGATGGGATACGGCGAGACACGGGCAAGTTAGCAGCGCGAGACGCGTGCACGCAAGCCCTCATCCGGATCGGGCGCACCGCGCGCGTCACGCTCTCGCCGCAGGCCGCCGGGATTCCCGGATCGATCGTCAGTTCAACGACGCGCGCAGACGTTCGGCGGCCTGCAGCGCGGGCTGATAATTCGGCTCGATGGTCGCCGCGGCGTCATACTCGGCGATCGCCGTATATACATCTCCCAGGCGCTCGTAGACACGGCCGAGATTGTAGTGGGGATAATACCGGGCGTCGTAGCGGGGGGCGTTGCAGGCAAGCTCCAGCCAGGTGATCGCCTCCTCGAACTCACCCTTGCGAATCATGTACGCGCCGATGTCGTTGTAGGGATTGCCGAATTCCGGGTCGAGCCCGATCGCGGTTTTGCACTCGGCGATCGCCGCGTCGTAATCTCCCTGAAAGCTGTACGTCCAGCCGAGAAACGTGTGGGCCTCGGCGGTCGGATGCAGTGCGATGGACTTCTTGTACAGGAAAATCGCCTCGGCAAGTTTGCCGTTCATCTGCGACGCATAGGCCTCGCGGAAGTAGCGTTGTGCTTCCTCTGTAATCCGGTTCGACATGCCTGACCCTTCGAGCATTGTGTATGATCCGTCTCGTTTCTGGATGCGATGCTGTCCGATGGTACTGCCGCCGTTCGCACACAACCTTCCGCCTCAACACTCGCAGTCCGACGTTTCGTTCCGCAACTCCGGCGTTCGGCACTCCGCCGCACGACGTGTTGTCCCTTCCTACACCATGCCGCTCCGCTTGCGTATGAACCATTCGATCGCGAACGCCGCAAGAGCGATCGCCAGCAACCAGGGGTTCTGCCAGAGCGGGGTATCCGATCGCGATTCGATGGAGCGGGGCGCGAACCCCTTGTGCGCCGCGATGTCCTCGATCAACGAATTGCTCGTCCGTGCAGTGTAAAATCGTCCGCCGGTGCGTGCCGCCAACGCTCGCATCAGCTCGACGTTCATGGTCGGCTCCTGGAACTCCACCCCGACGTCGCCGATCGTGAAGCGTCCGCCGTCGGAGCCGATCTCGGCGCCGGCGGCGGTTGCGCGTCCGGTGAAGCTGTAATCGCCCGCCGGCAGGGTGCCGAGCGTCGATTCATAACGGCCGTTCCCGGTCGGCGCGAGCGTCAGTTGGTACCGCCCGGCCGGTCCGATCGCAGTGGCGGCCACCGTGGCGTCGCTGAGGGGATTGAAGCTTTCGTCGTGGACCTGGGCCTGGAACCGGACCGGTTCGCCCAGGCTGAAGAGCTGCTTGTTCGTGACGATGCGCACCTGTTTCTCCTCATCTCCGGCGGCAAGCCATCGCAGCGCGTTGCCGAGGACGTCGCGCAGGATGCCGGCGCCCTCGTCACCATGTGCCGAGCCCGGCCCCTCGCCGAGGAGCTGCCAGCGATAGATGCCGTACCCCAGCACCATCAACGAGCGGCTTCGGCCGAGCCTGCGCGAGACGATCATCGGTTCCTCCAGCGTCGTGTTCCCCAGCCGCGCGCGCGCCAGCACCTCCGACTCCGGCTTCGCGAACGCCGAGGTCTCGCTGCGGTAGATCGGCGGCAGGCTCTTCCAGGCCTCCATCCTCGGCACGCGCGTGATCGGGCTGTTGCGCCCGGCCTCGGTCAGGTCCGTGAACGTCTGCAGCTCGTCCCCGCGTGCGCCCCCGAGGGTCACCGGCAGCAGGTTCTCCAGACGCTTCATGCGGGCGACGTCGGTGTTCGCCCCCATCACCACCAGCAGCGGCAGGTTCCGAGCCGCCACCACCGTGCCGATCAGGCGCAGGGCCTCCTCCGAGCTGTTCGCGGTGGGGAAGTCCACCAGCACCACGGCCTCGGCATCCCGGAACGTCCCCGGCTCGAGCTTCCCCTCGATGAACTCCGGGCCGCCCTTCTGGATGAAGCTCTGCGTTACGACGTTCGGATCGCTCGAAAGGATCCGCCGGATGAAGGCAACGTCCGGATTGGGTCCGCCGGCCACCAGCACGTAACGCCGTTTGTTGGACTTCACCTTCACAAATGCCACGCGGCCGTTGTTCTTCGCCGTCAACTCGCCGGGGGCAACGGAGATCTCCGCGCGCAGTTTCGCGATCCCCTCCGCGCGCGCCTTGTATGTGAAGTTCGCCATGTACTCGCTCGTTCCGGAGGCCAGCGACACCTGCTGCGAACCGACCACGCCGTTCTCGTCGCGCAGCGTTATCGTTGCCGTCCCCTGCTCGAAACCCGACGAGCGCGCGCGAACCTCCACCGGAAGCTCCGAGCCCACGTATGTCACCTCGTTGGTGAAGATCTGCTGGAGCGAAAGATCCCGCGGCGGCACCGAGTCGCCGAGCCCCACCGCGAAGACCGGGATGCCGAGACCTTCGGCCGCGAAGAGCGGATTGGCGCCCGCGTTGTAGCGTCCGTCGCTCAACAGCACGATGGCGCGCACGTTGCGGACGCGCAGCGAGTCCGCAACCGCCGTGAACGGAGTCTCCAGCCTGGTCTCGCCGCCGCGCGCATCGAGGCGCCCGCGCGCGATCGGCACGTCCATCGGGAGCAGCGAGTCGCTGAAGGAGACGAAGCGCGATCGGCCGCCGAGCGCGGAGCGTTCGACCCGCCCGGCGATTGCCCGCGCCTCGGCGATGCGTGAGGAGTCCTGACCGCCCAGCGTCATGCTCTGCGAGTTGTCCACCGCCACGAGCACCACGGGATCCTCCGCGCCGAGCCCCAGCGCCGTCAGCACGGGCTCGAAGAGCACGAACAGCAGCAACGCGATCCCAAGCGTACGCAGCGTTATCAGCGTCCAGCGCCGCAGCGGACGCACCGGAGGGGATGTTCGCCGGTAGGAGTAGACGGCAAACGCGAACGCGGCTGCGATCACCGCCGCCACAATCCAGGGGTTGGCCGCAAGTCCAAGCGAGAACGATTTCACAAACGCTTCGGGTTCAAGGTTTCAAGTTCCACGTTCCGAGTGAAGGGCAGCTCCAGGTATCGGGTTCCACCTTCCGGCGGGCGAGGGTTCCGTCAGGCCGGGAGGCCCGGTCCGACGCTCCACGCGGCCCAATATACACCGGGCCGCACGGCCTCCCACCAGCGATCGCCGTCGGCGCGGGGCCGGGGATTCCCGCTCGTTGCATCGAAACGCGGCGGGCCTGAAGCACTTCGCAACCGGCGGATGCCCGCCGTCTGATTATCTTCACCGGCATATGTCGAAAATTCTCCTGGCCATCGAGTCCTCGTGCGATGAGACCTCCGCCGCGGTGATACGCGACGGCGAGGTTGCCTCGTTGGTGATCTCCTCGCAATCCGATCATAACCGCTGGGGCGGCGTGGTGCCGGAGCTCGCCTCTCGGGCGCATCTTACCGCCATCGCACCGACGATCAGGCAGGCGCTGTCCGAGGCGGCTGTGCCGATCGCGTCGATCGGTGCCGTTGCCGCAACCACGGAGCCGGGGCTGGTCGGCTCGTTGCTCGTCGGGCTGAACGCCGCCAAGGGGATCGCCGTCGGGCTCGACGTGCCGTTGATCGCCGTGCATCATATCGAGGCGCATCTGCTGTCGGTGTTGATCGACGAGCCGGAGATCGCGTTTCCATATCTCGGCCTGGTCGTCTCCGGCGGTCACACGCTGCTGTACCGCGTGGATCGGATCGGCGTCTACACGCTGCTCGGTGCAACCCGCGACGATGCGGCCGGCGAGGCATTCGACAAGGGGGCCAAGCTGCTCGGGCTCGGATATCCCGGCGGACCCCAGGTCGATCGGCTTGCGGCCGAGGGGAACCCGGCGTCGCACGAGTTCCCGCGTGGGCTGCTGCGGACGTCGGAGACGGACTTCAGCTTCAGCGGTTTGAAGACGTCGCTGCGCTACTACCTGCGCGATCACTACCCCTCGGGTCCACCCACCGGCGCCGCGCTTGCCGACGTTTGCGCGGCGTATCAGGAGGCGATCGTCGACACGCTCGTTACCAAGACGCTGCGCGTTGCCGAAGCAACGGGACTGCCGAGCGTTGTGGTCGTCGGCGGCGTGGCGGCCAACTCGCGCCTACGCAGGCGCATGGCCGAGGAGTGCGCGGCGCGGGGGAAGGAGTTCCATACGGTGCGCCCCATCCTCGGCACCGACAACGCCGCGATGATCGGCATCGCCGGGTGGCACAAGTGGAACGACGGCACCTTCGCTCCGTTGAGCGTTACCGCCGCGGCATCGATGATACGGGCGGGGAGGGGTTCAAAGTTCAAAGTTCAAAGTGACAAGAGACAAGTTGGGTATGGCTTGAGGCGGGTCTCTGCGATCCTCCGCGTCCTCTGCGGCGTTCCGTTCGTTGTGTTCACCGCAGAGGACGCGGAGATCCAGAAATTACCAGCACATAGATAGACGGTTAGCACTCCGCGAAGCAATCCTTGTGTGAGAAGAAGTACAAATGGTCAATTGCTGACGAGTTGTGTATATGAATTCTTAGGTGC
>CAZJYH010000065.1:0-13290 GCA_964549365.1 uncultured Alphaproteobacteria bacterium | reverse complement strand
AGGCCGTACGTCGGCCACCTGCGGGAGTCGGTGGAGACGGCGCTCGCGCTCAACGACAATGATGTCCGCCGCGAGGTGGAGCGCTCGCTGCAGCGCCTCAACGACGATCCGGCCACGCCGGACGACATCCGTCTGTACGCGTGGCGCGTGATATCGCCGAATCTGGTGACGTTGTTCGCAACACCGGAGGAGCTGCAGTCCCGCCTGCAATTGATGGCCGAGTTGGAGGCGGCCGCCGATCCCGACGCCTCCCCCATCATTGTCTGGCGCGTCGCGTTGCTGTTCGAAATCGGCGCGTTCGATCGCGCGCGTGAGACCGCGGCGGCGGCCATCGGGCTGCTGCGCGATCTCGGCCTGCACAACGAACTGCTCAGCCTGCACGCGATCGAGGCGTTCACCGAGGCGATCACCACCGGCGACGGGGCGGCGATCATGCGCCACGTGCCGGATTTGATGGCCGAGGTGCCGATGTTGTTGAAGGCCCACATCGGCGACTATTTCGCGGCGCACTTCGCGACGGCGCTGCTGCTGCTGGAGGAGATCCCGACGGTTGTCGAAGTGGTTGCCGCTGTTGGAAGCAAGGTATCATCGCTGCGGCAGCATCAACGCGTGCTGATCGCGCTGGCAACCGACGATCGGGCCGATCTCGAAGCGGCACGGACCGATGCCGGGGGCGAAACCGATGCGGACGACCGCAACTTCGGCGTGCTGATCGACCTGTTGCTGAGCGGCTCGACGGATATCGCGGCGGCGATGACGGCCGCGCGCGAGCTGCTGGCCGCGCACCTGTTGACGACGCACAACCTGGCGCAGAAGCGCGCCGCGGTGGACCTGGTGCTCGCGATCGACGAGGCGCACGAGACCGGGCTTGCCGCCGGGCTGGAGAAGGAAATCCGTGCGGCCGTGGCGGCGATGCTGGCATGGACCGACGAGCGGCGCATCCACACGGTGATGCGCAAGCTGATCGATCGATACGAGCGATGGCTCGGCAAGACGGAGGTCCGCACGTGGCGTTCGGCGGCGGCGGCGATCGGCCGCGAGCGCGACGAACAACGCGCGGCCGACGGAAGCGAGCAGCGCACGAAGGTGTCGCTGTTCGGCGCGATCACGATTCAGCGGCCGGATGCGCACGATCCTGTGCGCGTCCGCGGAACGCAGTTGTGCGCGCTGCTCGGCCTGATGGCCGCCGACCGCATGCTCGCCCGCCCGCTGTCGTCCAACGAGTTCGCGTCGATCGTGTTCGGCGCCGAGCGCGACCCGGACAGCGTACGGAAGTCCATGAACTTCGCGGTGTTCCGCCTGCGCGAGCTGCTCGGCTCCGAGGCGATCTCGACGGCGGGCGACACGCCGGCGTTGAATACGGAGCTGGTGGATATCGACCTTGTCGCCGCGCACACGCACCTGAAGGCTGCCGGCGGCGCGATGCGCGAAGGGGCGCTCGTGCGCGCATTGCCCGAGCTGATCGCCGCGCTGCGGCTGAGCGGCGGGCAGGTGCCGTTCCCGACGCTGTACGATGAGTTCTTCGAGGCGGCACGCGAGGACTTCGAGAGCGAGATCCGCGACACGACCATCCGCCTTGCGCGCGCACTGAATCGCGAGGGGGACAACGCCGCGGCCGAGGAAGTGCTGCGCCTTGCGTTCGCCGCGATGCCGGACGACGAGGAGATCGCCGAGCTGCTGCAGGCGACGCTCGTCGCGTTGGGCAAACGCGCCGAGGCGAAGCGGATCGGGATGCGCCTGGAGATGGCGGACGCCTGATGCCGCGGGCGGAATGCGAAACAGGCCGGCGCGCAACCGCCCCGGCCTGTTTTCGTGTCGCGCATCCGAACGTGTTCGTTCGCGGAATCACCGTCGATCAGTTCTTGTCGTACCGTTCCATCTCCTCGGTGGCCGCCTTCGTGAAGGTGTCGGCGAGCGCTCGGTCCGCGGTCAACTTGCCGACCCACGAGGTCGACACCTGGCTCCAGTGCGCCGGACTGATGGCGTACGTCTCGTACATCTTCGGCTCTCCCTGCTTCATCACCATCGCGTACATCTTCACGTACTGATCGAAATCCACTTCGGGAGGAGGCGAGGCGAACTTCGCGAGGGCGGCCTGCAGCAGCGGGTGATAGGCCATCGCCACCGCGGCGGCGGTCTGCGGGTTGTACATGCGCGCGTTCCATCCCTCACGCGCGGCATCCCATGTGGGACGATCCACGCCGTTCTGCTCGGCCACCGCCCCGAACTCGTCGTCGGTGGTCAGCCCCTGCATCTTCGCGCAGAGCTCGGCATACTTCTCCAATGTAACGCCTCCGATCGGCTCCAACGGATCCATTGTCATCTCCGGTTAGTCATTGTCGTTGACCGCGTCGCCGTGCGCGGTGCGCTTCGGCGGGCGTGATTGTCGTGAACGTAGTCAAACGCCGCGGCACTGCCGCATTGTATTACGGGAACGGGGCGGCGCCCCCGCTCGGCGCCCGCAACCGGGCCGCATGCGATGGCGCGAGCCGGGGTGGGTAGGTATTCACCCGGCCCGCGCCACGGGCATCGCGGAACAATGCGTCGAATCAGCTCGCCGGGGCTTCGGCGGGCTCGGCGGCGATCGCGCGCTCGTGCGCGGCGATCATCGTGGTGCTGAGCGCTGCGTATGCTGCTCCCCACGCAGCGGCAACCTCGGGGGTGAAGGCATCCCCGAGTCCCTTGGCAAGGGTCCAGACGAGCGCCTCGCCCACCACGCGGTAGTCATCCGGACGCACGTGATACCCGACGTGGCGACGTCCGAGGTTCTCCACCTGCGGGCGGAGTGCGTCGAAGCGGTCCAGGCCGGCCACCACCATGCCGAGCATCGCCATCAGCTTGCGCCCCTGTTCCTTCATATCGGCGCCGAGGAAGAGCGCGGTAAGGTTGCGATCCAACTCGAAGAGCCGCGCGTAGAAGAGTTCGGCGGCCGCGTCGGCGATCGGCGCAACCATCTCGAACGTGCGCCTGACGTGAGCAATCTGATCGGTTGTCATCTGTTCCGGTATCTCCTGTAGTTGTTGCTTGTCCGTGAATCTTTCCGCAGCTGGTCCCCGACTCCGCGCCGCGCGTCAGCCGGCATCGCTCTTCAGCGACGCGCCGCATCCGGTGCAGTAGTTCGCGATCGGATGATCGACGTCGCGCCCGCAGGCACCGCATCGGCGCTGCATCTCCGCCCCGCAGCAGGGACAGAAGCGGTCGTGCGCGTAGCCGATCGTCTCGCATGCGCCGCAAATCATCAATACCACCCCCTGCTCGTCGGCAAACGGCGCATCGGGTTCTTCTCTTCGACGGTCGTCGTCGCTGTCTGCTGCCTGTGCGTTCATGATCTTCATCCGGTACTCGATGCTCGGGATTCGCTCGGCGCGGCATCACATCGGGGCACTTGCCGACGCATGCATACAATGTATGCGAAGCGATTATCCCGCCCCCCCGCGCCGATTCAGGATCTCCGCGATCCGATTATCCGCTCGATTTTTTCACCGCAACAAGCATTCTCCGCGTTTGGCCCGGGCCCGCGCCGCGCGTAGATTGGCGGTGCAACCCGCCGTCATGCCGCGTCCGCACGCGGCCGATCCCCGCATCACGCACGGAGCCGACCGATGACCCGTACTCGAACCACCCGTTGCCTGGCGATAATCCTCCTGTTGAACCTGCTGGTCGCGTATCGGGCCGGGGCGCAGGACACCGCAACCGCGCAACGGTTGTTCTACGACCTCCGCTTCGTCGAAGCCGCGCGCATGTACGAGAAGCTTGCCCGCTCGACACCGGAGGATGGCCGGCTGCTGGCGAACATGGCACGGGCGTATCGCTACGCCGACAGCCTTCAACGCGCCCTCGACGCCGCGCGCCGCGCCCTCGCCCTGAACGACTGCAACGCCCGCGCCCACGGCGTGGCAGCCCGATGCATGAACCCGCAGTCATCGACGCTCCTCGACGCCGACGCCGACACGGCATGGTATCACCTGCAGCGCGCTGTGGCCTGCGATGCGCACGAGTACGATGCCTGGCTCGACATCGTCAACGAGGCGCAGCATCGTGGTGACTCCGCCTCGCTGCTCCGGGCACTCGATGTGCTGAAGGCGGACGGCTTCTTCACGCCGGTCACGCTCGCGTGGGGACGCTGGGTCCTCGGGGCGCTGCCCCCGCGGGCGGTGCTGTTGACCTACGGCGATCTGGACACCTACGCGGCGCTTTGCCTGCAAGCGACGGAAGGACTGCGAACGGATGTGGCGGTGCTCAACTATACGATGTTGCAGTTGCCGTGGTACGCCCGCGCGGCGCGCGATCGGTGCGGACTTCCGCTCCCGGTGGAGGACCGGGATCTGGACGGATTCGGTTCCAACGACCCGCCCGAACGGCGGCACCGATACGGCTCGCGCAGGATGCCGCTGCATCAGGCGATCGTGGCGTATTGGGGAACCGGCGCTCGGCGCGGTGAACTCGCCCGCCCGTTGGCGGCGATGCACACCGGATCGGCGGATGAGCTCGCGGCCGGCCACACGTCGTGGCTGCTGATGGGAGGGTATTATCTGGCGACCCGCGCGCGCGAGGGGCCATCGCTCGACACCGCGGCGGTCCGCTCGGCGCTCGCATCGCTGCGCCCCGCCGACGTCGGGGGACGGTACGCGAGCGTCATCGACGAGAGCCCGTATCGCCGGACGGCCGGGTCGCCCGCTCACGATATCTGCTGGGTGGCGCTGGAGTACGCGCGCTTTCAACACGATTCGCACGTTGCCGCAGCCGCCCGCTGGGGCCTCAGCCGCGCCGAGGAGCTGTTCGCCGCCGGCGGCCCCAACGCACAGGTCGAGGCGATGATCGACGATCTGCGAAAGGCGATGCGATCCCGCCGCCCGCGTTGAACCGGGACCGGGGACAGCGCTCGCGGTGACGGCATCGTACGACTTTCCCGCCCCCGGGCGGAGCGTGCAACTTTTCGGCGCGATCGGCCACCTCCCCGACAATTGACACGGGGAACGTCCCCGAAGGCGTACGATGAACTTCAACGTCTCGGATATCAACAACCCGGCCGCGGATCGGCAGCACCGGTTTCTCCGATTGCTCGAACCGGTTCACGACAACCTTGCGCGCTTCGTGCAGGCGATGGTGCGCGACCGCGAGGACGCACGCGACCTGATCGCCGAGACGATACTGCAGGCGTATCAGCGATTCGACACGCTTCGCGACGAGCGGGCGTTTCTGAGCTTTCTGTTCACGATCGCCCGGCGTGCCTGCAGGCGCGAGATGTTCAAGCGCCGCCTGCATGCGCTGTTCGCCCCCACCTCCTCCGCCGACGACCACCCTTCGAACGACCGCGGCCCCGACACGGCGGCGGACGTGGCGACGCTCTATCGCGGCCTGGCAATGCTCGGAGCGGCGCAGCGTGAGGCGGTCTATCTCTTCGAGATCGCCGGGCTTTCGATCGAGGAGATCAGGGCGATTCAGGGAGGCACGGTCTCCGGCGTGAAGTCGCGCCTGGCGCGCGGACGCCAGCGCCTGGCCGTGCTGCTCGGGAGCACACAGGAGGGGGCGCGCAGGACCGCGCCCGAGATACGGCGCGCAGGCCATCCGGCCGCCGAGCCGACGCCACACCTTTTCATCTCCACCATCGACGACCATGGCTGACACCCGACACATCGATCAACTGGCCCGGGCCGCGCGCTCGGCACCGCCGGCGCTCACGTTCGACGAGGCGCGGCGGATCGTGGAGGCGAACACGAACGGCCGCACGGTACGGCGCTCCGGATGGGCGCTCAGACTGTCGGCCGTCGCGGTGCCGGCTGCGGTATGCGGAGCGATCGTGCTCGGCTGGGCATGGTTCGGCAGCGGCCATGATGATGCCGAGCCGGTGCGTTCGAGTGCCGCACGGACATCGGCTGCCCGCGCTGCGGTCGCACTGGACGGCAGCCGACCGGAGCCATCCGTCGCGCTCCCCCCGGGTGAGCCGGCACGAACGCGTCACGACGCAAGCTGGTCCGAGGCCATCGCGCCGCTTGCTCCGAGGACGGCACGCGGCGCGGACCGCGCGCGCGGCGAGAATCGTGCCGGCCGCGCGATCACCAGGACGCCGCGCAGGACCACGCCGGCCTCAGGGACGCCCTCGACCATCGCGCCGATCGCCACGGTGCGTCCGGAGCGCGCGACGCTCGACTCGCTCGGCATCACGATCGGGTCGGACGGAACGATCTATTTCGGTCACGACACGCTCGGCGCGCGAGAACCGTACGCGTGCGGGGTTGCACGCGACGGGTTCCGGCGATACGTCCCCGTCGCTCGCGATCTGCCGCCGGCGGTGGTGCCGCGCGCGCGGCGCCCGATGCTCATCACCGACGAGACGGGGAAACGGATCTACGGCAGCACCGGCGACGGTGCCCCAAGGGCCGCGTCGAACAGCGGAGAGGTTCGCGAACTGATGCGGCGGGTGGATTCGATGACATCGAACGGCGTCGTCAACATCGAGGGGAGCCGACTGCTCGACACCTTCGCGCTCGCGTTGACGACCGGCACGATCAACACCGACGTGCTCATCCCGGTGCTGGTGGACGCCGAGGCCGCCGGAGGCGTTCGCGCGATCTTCTGGTACGCTCCGTCGGGCGAACTGCTTCGTCGGCTGCCGTCAACCGATCTCGTCCGGTTGAACAACGAACTGGTGGCGCAATCCTTCGCGCTGGGCGACGATGATGTCGATGCGTCGACGGCGGCGCGGCGCGCGTTCGTCGACACAACCGGCACGCTCATCGACTCGATCCTGGCCGAACGGATGCGCTCGGGAGCGGCGGTGGACCGCAGCACGACGCCGCGTACGGGCTCCGCGCTGCTCGACATCCTCCGCGTGCGGAACGGAGCGATCGAGCAGTTCGATCTGGTGCCCAGCGCGCCGCACACGTTCACCGTCAGACTGCGCCTTGCGGCGCACCGCACGGTGACGATCGCGCTCTTCGACGCGCGCGGCGAGCACATCGTGGCAACGGCAGGTCCCTGGGGTCAGGGCTCAGGGGAGATGGAGCTGCGAACGAAAATCGCCGCGAGGATTCCCCCGGGCATGTATCGGATGGTGATCTCGACGAACAAGGGGGAGCAGACGGCACGGCGCTGCCTGTTGGAGTGAGCCGCGGCGACATGAGATGACGGCATCGAGGCATCGCGCGCACGCCGAGAGCTGACGCGCGGCTCATCCGTCCGACGGCCCGGTATCTGACGTCAACGTTGCCAGAACCGCATCGAGCGCGGCGCGCACGCGCCCACGACTCAACTCCCCCTGCCGCACCACATCGACGTGGTCCAGCATCGTGCGCTCGGTGTCGGTGAGCGTGTTGGTGATGAGCGAGAGGCCCACCACATCCATGCCGAGCCGCCGTGCCTCGGCCGCCTCCAACGCGGTGGACATCCCCACGGCGTCGGCGCCCATCCGGCGCAGCATGCGTATCTCGGCCCGCGTTTCGTAGCTCGGCCCGAGCACGGCGGCGTAGGTGCCGCGATGCAGCGCGACGCCGCGCGCAAGCGACGCCTGCTCGACGGCAGCGTATCGTTCGATCGCGAAATGTGAGGAGGGCCGTACATGGTGGTCCGCCGTTTCGATACCCACGGAGCCGCCGCGTGCGCTCGGCCCCGGCATCGCGCCGAGCGTGTCGTTGATGAGCATCAGGTCGCCGGCCCGATAGGTCGGATTGAGCCCCCCCGCCGCGTTGGTGAGCAGTGCGGCACGCGCGCCGAGCACCGCCGCCGCCCTGACGGTAGCCACCACCTCGTCGTAATCATATCCCTCGTAGAGATGCCGCCGGCCGAGCGCGGCCAGCACGCGCAGGCTGCCGTGCGCGAGGAACGCCAACGCACCGGCATGCCCGATGACACCCCCAGATCCTTCGTGAAGCAGATGCAGCTCATCGGCGGCGAACGCGTCGCCCATGCCGGAGCCGAGCACGGCGAGAGCGTCGATGTGGTCAACGCCAAGGCGGTCGAGCGCCCGTTGAAGTTGCTCCGTCATGCTGGTACCCGTGCGTGTAATCGACGATGGCCGTGCCCGATCTCCCGAGCCGGATGCAAACTATCGCTTCGCGGCATTGGCCCGCGCAAACGGCACGCGATCAGCGCGTCGCTGCCGCATGAATGTCCAAATCCGTACCCAACGAAATTCTTATGCGCATGGTCGTGCGCCTGCACCCCACGGCCGCGCGCGATCCTTCGAGATTGCTCCGCACCGGCATACGTACCATGCCATGCGCCCCAACATTCCGAAGCTCGCGCCACCGTGCAGCATCATACCGACGAGTCCGGTCCTCGATGTGGTACGTGATCAACCAACTCATGGAGGATTGTCATGTCTGTATCCAGACGACTCATCGTCGCGACGATCGCGGCATCACTCGCGCTCACCTTCACGGCGCTGGTTGGAGCGAGCACCGCCTCGGCGCAGATCCCGTGGAAGCCCCCATGCGGGGGGGGTGAAGGTGATCAACAACACCAACTGCCAGGCCAATATCGAGATCCTCACCACCCCTTCGAACATCGTGGGGAAACTGAGTATCCAGCCGTTTTCAGCGGACGTCGTGATCACGCGCACACCGGCAACATACACCATCGACGGGATCGTCAGCCAGGCGGGCAAGGTCTACACCTTCAAGGCGCCGGGCGCCGGCGCGGTCTGTGGAGCGGACGAGTGGTCGATCGCCGGCGTGATGCTCAATTCGTCGCCCGGTTGGTGCTTCGACATCTGCGCCAATGTGTCGAACTGCGAGATCAATCTGTGGCCGGCTGCCACACCCACGCCGTGCAATCCCTAGGTTCTGCCTGGGCCTATCTCCTGGAATGCCCCAACGGACGTGATCTCCGGCGGGGCATTTCCGCTCTCGGCGGGCGACCGCCAAGGTAATATTGATGCCGATGTCCAGTTGAGACCGACGTGTTCCTCTTGTGCATGTCGGCAACATACTGCGGGGTCACCGCATGGTGCCGTCATGATCCGCGGTGCGTCGGAAGCGCCCGTTGGATCGGTTCCCCTCTCAACCATCATTCGGAGTCAACCATGAACTCTCGAGTCCGGTCATGTCTGGTCGCGGCCTGCATGCTCGTTGCTGTGGCGCTCTCGTGCACCTCGGCGAACGCGCAGGTCTTTTTCCCGAATCCGCCGTGCGGGAATGTCGTCATCAACAACCTCAGCGGCTGCCCCGTGAACCTCCGCTTCGTGACGGTACCGGCGGTATGGCCGGTGGTCATCTTCGTGCCGGCGGGCGGCGTGGTAAACGTCCCGGTGCCGGCGGGAGGCATCACGGTCAACGGCATCAACAGCTTCGGCGGGAACTTCTACAACTTCCTGCCGCCGCCGCCGCCCCCCGGATGCACGTGCGGTGCGGCCGACTTTTCGATCCCGCATGTCAGCGTCGGCCCCGTGCCGTGCTGCGTCGACATCTGCGGTCTGCCGGGCCAATGCGCCATCGTCATCCGCCCGTCTCCGCCGCCGCCGGCGTGCAGGCCGTAACGCGGCACCGAGAAACATCGCGCCCCGGTCGACATCGATCGGGGCGCGGCTCGTTTGATGCGAACGGCAACGCGACCGCGATCGAAGCCGTCGTCACGCCGTCATGTAGAAAACCAGTAGCGACGCCACCACAACACGGCCATAGATTTCGAGCGGTCACCAACGTGTCGCGTATGCCGATGACGGATCGGATATTGACGGCATCACCGCGCGGCACCATTTTCTCACCTATCGATGGAGACATTATTATGAAAAACCGAGTCGCGGCGTTGCGCCGCAACATCGCAGCGGTGATCGCAATTATCGCCCCCCTGGCGGGCACGACCACATGGGCGCAGCCGGTATTCCTGAACCCGCCTTGTACCACGGTTGATCTGATCAACAACAGCCCCTGCTACGCCGCGCGGGTGGAGTTCGTGGAGTCCGTTGGATTGTGGGTGCCGGCCTCCGTGCTGCCGACATCCTCGACACCACTGCCGATGATCCCGGGAGTGCCGTTGACCGTCAGCGGCGTGATCAGCCTCAACGGCAATTTCTATCCATTCAATCCCCCGAATCCGACACTAGGCGTCAACTGCGGCACGGGAATGTGGTGGATCGAGGGCGTGACGCTCGGCCCTCCGCCGGGATGCTGTTACGATATCTGCGCCGACCCGGCGACGTGCACGATCTGGTTGAATCGCCACGTCAACCCGTCCCCGTGTAATCCATAAGGCGACGATATACTTGAACGACCCGACGACGCGGAAGCTGCGGGATGGGAGCCGATACTGAAGTCTGTCATTCCCGCGAGCGCGGGGCTCGAGGCGCATCCATGCCTTCGTCGGGTGGATCCCCGCGTACACGGGGATGACAAGCATGGGCCCGCCAAGTACGTAATTGCCGTCCATAATTCGGCGGCAACGGCACATCAACGTGGCCTCACGGCAACCCTCCCTCAGCGCACGCCGAGCGGAGGGGCGTCGTGTTTCATGACGGGCAATGCGAGCAACGGCGCCCACCGTGTAGCTCAGGCACTCCGGCGGGAGACCGTGAACGCATCGCGGGCGCAGCGGCGGCAATCGCAGTGGACAATCGTCGATGTCCAATTCACACCATGAGGCTCCTCTTATCGACGAGCGCGAACGTTTCGCGCATCGACACCGTCGGTTGCAGGCTCATCGCACCCGACGGGCAATTCCCACAATACAATCAGGATCCACACCATGCTCAACCGCCTCCCCAGCTTTCTGGTGGGCTGTGCATTCGCGCTGGTCGCGCTCATCGCAGCCGCTACGCTGCATGCACAACCGGTCTTCAACAATCCGCCCTGCACCGGCGTGAAGGTGATCAACAACAACGCAACGTGCACGGCACAATTCAAGTTCACAACGATCCCGGCCGGCGTATGGCCCGCGTCGTTCAACGTCCCCCCCGGCGGCAGCGTCGGTCTGCCCATTCCGGCCACCGGCATCACGGTCACGGGATTCACCGACGCATTCGGTGTCTTCCAGACATTCAATCCGCCGCCGCCGACGTTCACCGGCTGCGGGCCGACGGGATGGTGGCGCACGGGCGTCTACTTGTGGCCGGCCCTCGCGTGCTCGTTCCGCATCTGCGCCGATCCGGCCACCTGCTCGATCACCGTCTGGTAGGTTATCACCGTTCGGCACAGGCCCCGGCGGCGGAATCCGTCGGGGCCTGCCGCATGGCCCCCGATCGAACCGTCGACGCGCACCGCAGCCGCGGCGAACGTGGGAACACAGGCCCCGAAATTTCATCCTCCCCCCACCAACACTCCGCGTTATCTCACGGTGGAAATCCCATAATTGCCTGCCGTCATTTTCCGCGACTTCTCGCCGTGGTTACCATCGCGCTCGCCCCCACCGATGCGGCCAGGACGGCTCCACGCCCAGGCCACCTTCACAAACCCGCCGTGCGCGGCAATCGCCGTGGTCAACAACAATTCCCGCGGCGCGAGCATCAATCTGGTGACGGTCCCGGCCAATTTCCGGCCTCCGTTCAACCTTTCTTCCGGCGCGGGAGTATTCCGTCCGCTCCCGGCGGGCGCCGCCGTGCGCGTGCGTCGATCCGGCAGACTGCTCCATCACGATCTTTCAGCAGGCGCACGCACCAGGCCGCACGATGCTGCGGAACAATCGGCGATCGGACCCTCGACGACATCCGATCGCCGGGGGCTCGCATCCGCGCCGGGACGGACACACAGGATGAACATGGTCGATCGCGGCGGGCCGGTCGTGGTCGGTTCGTCGCCATCACCATGCGCTAACACCCGCGCTTGCGGCCGCTCCGCATAACGCCCGGATGTCGGCGGCGGCAGACTCTGCGTCGTGCCGGGAGGGTCATTGCGTCGGACACGGCGCCACCCCGGCGATGTCCAATTCCGGATCGACGGATCCTCTTATGCGTGCCCCCGACTATCAACAACAGGAGAGATTCAGATGGCCAAACGCCCACACGTAGCAGCCGGCATCGTCGCACTGGCAATGCTCCTGACGGCCGCGAGCACCGGCCTCGCGCAGGTGACATTTCAGAATGCGCCGTGCGGAACGATCACCGTCTACAACACCGGCCTCTGCACCGTGCAACTGCGGGTTGTTCCCGTTCCCGCCGGCTGGCCCAATCCCATCGTTGTCGCGGCCGGTGGATGGGTCGTGCTCCCCGGCCCGCCTGCCGGCGCCGCCCTCACAATCAACGGCATCACCAGCCTGGGCGGGATTTTCTACCCGTTCAATCCCCCTCCGCCATCCGGAGCCGGGTGCGGAGCCACGAGCTGGTGGATCGCGCGTGTAACGCTCGGCCCTGCACCGGGATGCTGTTACGACGTCTGCGCCGACCCGGCGGCCTGTAGGATCATCCTGGTGGGCGCCCCGGTCCCGCCGCCGTGCAACCCCTGATATCGCCGGCACGAACCACGCCATAGATCCGAGCAGCGCCCCCGTCGGAGCAAATCCGACGGGGGCGCACTCCATTCGCGGCCCACATCAACGCGTCATCGCCACGAGACGCACCGCCGTGTGGAGACGTGTCGTCGCCTTGAGATGCTTCGTCCAGCCTTGTCCTGATCAGTCTCAGCGTCCGAAGCCAAGCGCAGATACGCATCGTATCGACAAGCCCCGACGGTCGACGTCCCGGGACTTTTGCGTCATTGCGCCGGCGATGTCCAATATCAACGACGTCGCGGCTCTTTACGATACACACGGCCGGTCACACCGGAATCACCCCCTCACAGGCTCTTCGCGCTCTCCCCGGATCGTTTTCCATACCCAATCATTTTTGCGGGAGACAATCTCATGCGTAACCGTGCGCACATTCTTGCAAAGGCAGTCCTCGCACTGCTGTTCCTCGTGGGAATCACCACGCATGCGCGCTCACAGCTGGTGTTCACCAATCCGCCGTGTGCGAACATCACGGTCAACAACCTCGGTGGATGCACCGTGTCGTTCAACCTGATCACCACGGCGGGAACGTTCATCCCGATCAACATCGGTCCATTCGGAATTCAAAACGTCGCCGTTCCGTTGAACGGCACGATCGCGCTCACCGGCATCAGCGGCGCCGACGCGGTGGTCCGCGGCTTCAGCTCACCGTCGGTGCCGGGCCTTCCCTCATGCGGTCCGAACGACTGGTGGATCAAGAAGGCTCGGCTCGGTGCGGCGCTCACCTGCTGCTACGACGTCTGCGCCGATCCGTGCAATTGCACGATCAACCTGGTGCTGGTCGGTTGTTAGCATTCGGATGCACTATGCTACGGCTAACCCTCGGTGGCACACGATCATCGAGCGCGAAGACCCTGTGGGTCAGGCTTCAGTCTG
>CAZJYH010000064.1:0-13349 GCA_964549365.1 uncultured Alphaproteobacteria bacterium | reverse complement strand
CACGACGGATACGAACGTTGCTGTTCGGAATTTCACTGCAGGAGGCCACATTCCAACGACGGCGCTTCCCCGACTGCGCACCGCAGGCGAGGGAACGGCTGGAATCGATCGGCTTCACCTTCCTCACCGGATACCTTGCCGCGCTCGAAGCATCCGGCGACGCGGATCTTGCCGCGTGCCTCGACACCGTTGAGCCGGAGCGTCGCGGATTCGCCTACGAAGGGGCGGCGATGGCGCTCGGGCTGATGGACATTCTGCTGCCGTGGCGCCGTGACCGTTGGCGCTCGTTCACCGAGGGGCATGCCCGCCATCACGAATACATGATGCAGGTGGGGCTGGGATGGGCGATGGCCCGGATGCACCGCAACGTCTCGAAGGCGATCGACAGCCTCGACCCGTTGATTCGCTGGCTGGCGGTCGACGGCTATGGGTTCCACGAATGTTACTTCAAGTGGGAGCGCGTGATGGAGCAGCAGCAGGTGCCGCGCGCCATCTCCGGCTACTCGCGCAACGCGTTCGACCAGGGACTCGGGCGTTGCCTGTGGTTCGTCAACGGCTGCGATCCCGAGCGTGTCGCCGACGTCATCGGGCGATTCCCGAGGGAGCGGCGTTCCGATCTCTGGAGCGGCGCCGGCCTTGCCTCGGCCTATGCCGGCGGCGTGGAGCCGGACGCGTTGGCGGAGTTGAAGCGGCTCAGCGGCACCGACTATCCGGCGCTCGCGCAGGGAGTGGTGTTCGCCACCGAAACGCGCGTGCATGCCGGCAATCTTGCACCGCACACGGAACTCGCCTGCACGATCATCTGCGGGATGCCGGTCGAGCAGGCCTCGTCCATCGTCGCCAACGAGCGCAGAGCGCTGCCGTATCACGCGCCGCTTCCTGCCTACGAGGTGTGGCGCAAGCGCATTCAGGCACATTTCACCGATGAGCGCGCCGAAGCTTTCAGAGCAACCTCCAGGAATGCTTCCGCTGCCGCGTTCAACGATTCAAGGAGCTCACTACAATGAAGCCATCCACCACATTCGTGCAGCGAAACGGGCGGCGCATCGCGGCGCTCGCCGCGGTTACCGGCATCTACTGGGCCGCGCAACTGCCGCAGCTCACCCCCGAAGCGCGCACGGAACTAGCCGGCCGGTATCACCTGGTCGGCCACGCTCTGCCGGAGCTCCCGGGCTATCCGATGCGGACCGTTCGCAACGTGCACCCGAGCCTGCAGAAGATCTGCGCATGGATCTCGTCGGTCGGCGCGGCCGTCGCGATGAATGACCTCGACGGGGACGGATTGCCGAATGATGTGGCCTACGTCGACCCGCGCACCGACCTCGTGGTGGTGACGCCCGCGCCCGGCACGCCGGCCCGCTACGGCGCCTTCGCGCTGAACGCCGCCCCGCTGCCGTACGACAGCGCCACCACCGCGCCGATGGGGGCTGCGCCCGGAGACTTCAACGAGGACGGTCGCATGGACGTGCTCGTCTACTATTGGGGACGCACGCCGGTGATCTTCCTTCAGCGCGCCGCTGCCGTCGCGCCGCTGTCCGCCGCGTCGTATCAGCCCGTGGAGGTGGCGCCGACGAAGGAGCGCTGGTTCACCAACGCGGTGGCCGTGGATGACATCGACGGAGACGGCCATGTCGACATCGTGATCGGCAACTACTTCCAGGACGGCGCCAACATTCTGGACGCCAAGGGATCCGGCACCGAGGCGATGCAGCATTCGATGTCCAGGGCGTTGAACGGCGGCCACAATCGCCTGCTGCTCTGGACTCCCTCCGCCCCGGGGCAGGGGGTTGCCTTCTCCGAGGCGCGCGGCGTGTTCCCGGCGGAGATCGCCGACGGGTGGACTCTCGCCTGTGGGGCATGCGATCTCGACGGCGACATGAAGCCGGAAATCTACTTCGCCAACGATTTCGGGCCCGATCGTCTGCTGTACAATCGGTCAACGCCCGGCCACCCGGGATTCAGCCTCCTCGAAGGCGAGCGCACCCTGCTCAGCCCGAAGTCCAAGGTGCTGGGGCACGACTCATTCAAGGGGATGGGCGTGGACTTCGCCGACATCAACGGCGACGGCTATCCGGATATCTACGTCAGCAACATCGCCGGTGAGTACGCGCTCGAGGAGAGCCACTTCGTCTGGGTGAGCACCGGCGAGGTGGGGAAGATGAAGGAGGGGATCGCGCCGTACGTGGACGAGAGCGAAGGGCTCGGCATGTCGCGCAGCTCGTGGGGATGGGATACGCGCTGGTGCGATCTGAACAACGACGGCCGTTACGAGGCCATGCAGGCAACCGGTTTCGTCAAGGGGACCCGGAGCCGCTGGCCGGAGTTGCATGAGCTGGCCACGGCCAACGACAATCTTCTGGACGATCCCCGCTGGTGGATGAGCTGCCGTCCCGGTGACGAACTCTGCGGCCATGAACACGTGCGATTCTACGCCTACGACGCCGCGCAGAAGCATTACTTCGACATTGCCGGCGATGTCGGCATCGGCCGCATGGGAGTTTCGCGAGGAATCGCCACCGCCGATGTCGACGGCGACGGCCTGATGGATCTCGCGGTTGCCAATCAGTGGGATACGTCCTTCTACTATCACAACGAATCCAAGGGAGCCGGCGGCTTCGTGGGGCTGCACCTGCGTCTTCCGGTTGTCGGCGGCGGCACCGAGGCCTCGATTGTGCCCGGCAATCCGGTGGCTTCGCTCGCAACCTCGCCGGCGATCGGCGCGCACGTTGTGCTGCATCTGCCGGACGGCCGTGCGCTGGCCTCCCATGTCGACGGCGGCGGCGGCCATTCCGGCAAGCGCAGCCCCGACATTCACTTCGGCATCGGATCGGTGCCGGCCGACACGCCGTTGAAGGCCGACGTCAGGTGGCGCGACCGCGCCGGCCGCGTACACACCGCCACGATAACGGTGCGGCCGGGGTGGCACACCGTGGTGCTCGGATCATCGCAAGCTTCAGGAGTCCTTTCATGAACGTGAAAACATCCATTTGGGATCGCAACGATCGTCTGGCCGGCCTGCGTCGCTTCGCGGTGGCGATCACCGTGTTGAACATCGCCGGGCATTTCTTCCTGGGGTTCGAGCAATCGTGGGCGCAGCCGCTTGCCGCGCTGGCGGCCGCGTACGGCATGGAAATCCTGATGGAGCTGGTTGATGCGCGTCTGAACAAGCGCGCCTATCGCTTCAACGGCGGTGTCCGCTCCTGGGTCGACTTCCTTCTGTCGGCGCACATCTCGGGGATGGCATGCTCGATGCTGCTGTACAGCAACCAGCGCCTGTGGCCCACCGCGTTTGCGGCGGCGATGGCGATCGCATCGAAGGGGATCATCCGCATCAAGATGAAGGGGGGCGAGCGCCACGTGCTGAATCCGTCGAACTTCGGCATCACGATCACCCTGCTCCTGTTCCCGTGGGTCGGCGTCGCACAGCCGTACATGTTCACCGAGAACCTGGGCGGCACGGCCGACTGGGTGTTCCCGGTCGTCGCGATCATGCTGGGCTCCTTCCTGAACGCGAACTTCACCAAGCGCGTGCCGCTGATCCTCGCCTGGCTGGGTGGCTTCGTCATCCAGGCCATCATCCGCACCGAGATCGTCGACACGCCGACGATGGCCGCTCTTGCGCCGGTCACCGGCATCGCCTTCCTGCTCTTCACCTTCTACATGGTCACCGACCCGGCAACCACGCCGAGCTCGATGTGGGGCCAGATCGCGTTCGGCGCGGGGACGGCGGCGCTGTATTCGGTGCTCGTCGCGTTCCACATCGTCTTCGGCATGTTCTTCGCGCTGACCATCGTCTGCCTGATCCGACTGATCTCGCTGATGGTGCTGCGCCTGTATGCAAGAGAAAAGCAGCCCGAATCGCCCGCGATGCCGACACCAGCCGTTCGTCCGGTGCGCGAGCCGATGGTGTTGGTGCAGGAGGAAGCATGAACAACCCGATAGCAATCGTCGGAATGGCGTGCCAGTATCCCGACGCCTCCTCCCCCGGCGAGCTATGGGCGAATGCGCTTGCGGGGCGCCGTGCGTTCCGGCGAATGCCGTCGGTGCGCATGAACACGGAGGATTATCTCAACACCGACCGCAACGCCCCGGACAGCACCTACGTGCTGCAGGCGGCGGTGATCGATGGTTACGAGTTCGACCGCGTTGCGTTTCGAGTGGCCGGCGGAACCTTCCGTTCGGCCGATCTCGCGCACTGGCTCGCGCTCGATGTCGCCGCGCGTGCCCTTACCGATGCCGGGTTCGCGAACGCCGAGGGCCTCCCGGTGGAGACCACCGGCGTGGTGCTCGGCAACACGCTCACCGGCGAGTTCTCGCGGGCCAATCAGCTGCGCCTGCGCTGGCCGTACGTTCGTCGGGTGCTCGAACAGGAGCTGATCGACAACGGCTGGGAGCCCGAGCGCCGCGCCGCCTTTCTGGCCACGATGGAGACGCGCTACAAGGCGCCGTTCCCGCCGATCGGTGAGGAGACTCTGGCAGGCGGGCTTGCCAACACGATTGCCGGACGCATCTGCAACTACTTCGATCTGAAGGGAGGCGGCTTCACCGTCGACGGCGCGTGCGCCTCGTCGCTGCTGGCCGTCGCGAACGCCTGCTCCGCGCTGCGTGCGGGCGACCTGGACGTGGCGCTCGCCGGCGGCGTCGATCTCAGCCTCGATCCGTTCGAGCTGATCGGCTTCGCGAAGACCGGAGCGCTGGCTCCCGAGAAGATGCGCGTCTACGACGCGCGCTCGGCCGGATTCTGGCCGGGGGAGGGATGCGGTTTCGTGGTGCTGATGAGGCTGGACGAAGCGCTGGCGCAGGGGCGCCGCGTGTTCGCCACGATTCCCGGATGGGGGATCTCCTCCGACGGCCACGGCGGCATCACGCGTCCCGAGGTCGGCGGGCAGATCCTCGCACTGCGTCGCGCGTATGCGCGCGCGGGCTTCGGGATCGACACCGTCGCCTACTTCGAAGGGCACGGCACCGGAACCAACGTGGGCGATGCCACCGAGCTTGCAACGATCTCGAAGGCGCGGCGCGAGGCCAACCCCGATGCTCCGCCGGCGGTGATCGGATCGGTGAAGGCCATCATCGGGCACACCAAGGCAGCCGCCGGCATGGCCGGTCTGATCAAGGCCACCATGGCGCTGAACGCGCAGATCATCCCGCCGACGATCGGCAACGAGACGCCGCACCCGGAGCTGACCGGCGAGTCGCCCGCGCTGAGGGTCACCGCCTCCGGCAGCATCTGGCCGGCGAATCTTCCGTTGCGCGCCGCCGTGAGCGCGATGGGTTTCGGCGGCATCAACTCGCACGTGGTGCTCGAGAGTCTCGCCGACGAACGCCGTACCGCGCTGAACGTCCGCGAGCGTACGCTGCTGCGCTCGGTGCAATGCGCCGAGCTGTTCCTGTTGAGCGATGCCGGCGCCGCGCCGCTGCGTGCGAAGGCCGCGCGGCTCGCCGTCTCGGCGCGTGACTTGTCGCTGGCGGAGCTGAGCGATCTGGCCGACGCGCTGGCGCACGAGCTGATCGATGGAGAAGTGCGTGCGGCGATCGTTGCCGCCACGCCGACCGAGTTGGCCGAACGGCTGGAGCGGTTGAACGAGTGGCTGGATGAGGGGATCACTTCGCGCCTCGACGCCACGCGCGGCGTGTTCCTTGGCACCGGTCGCAGGGAACCGAGGATCGCCTTCCTGTTCCCGGGGCAGGGATCGCCCGCCCACCTGGACGGCGGCATCCTGCGCCGGCGTTTCGATTCCGTCCGTTCGTTGTACGACCGCGCCCGCCTGCCGAGCGCCGGCGACGGCATCTCCACCGACGTTGCGCAGCCGGCGATCGCCACGGCGTCGCGTGCCGGGCTCGAGTTGCTGGAGCGGTTCGGTGTCACGGCCGAGATCGCCGTCGGGCACAGCCTCGGCGAGCTGGTTGCGCTGCACTGGGCCGGCGCCTACGACGGCGAGACGCTGATGCGCATCGCCCGGGCACGCGGCCGTGCCATGGCCGATCTCGGCGCGCCGACCGGAGCGATGGCCAGCATCGCGGCCCCGGCGGATGAGGTGACGGCGTTGATCGGCAGCGATCCGGTGGTGATCGCCGGGCTGAACTCGCCGCGGCAGACCGTGATCTCCGGCGAAGGCACCGGCGTGACCTCCGTGGTGGAGCGCGCCCGCGCACAGGGCCTGCATGCCACGATGCTCCCGGTGTCGCATGCGTTCCATTCGCCGCTGGTGGCAGCGGCGGCCGAGCCGCTCGCCGCATCGCTCGCGGGGGAACGGATCGATCCGCTCGAACGCGCGGTTGTCTCCACCATCACCGGCGCCCGCCTGGAGCCGTCGGTCGATGTGAGCGAATTGTTGTGCCGCCAGATGACTTCGCCCGTGCGCTTCATCGAGGCGGCCACCGCGGCGCTGCGGAACGTGGATCTCGCGATCGAGGTGGGGCCGGGGAGCGTGCTCACCGGGCTCGTCGGCGCCACGATCGACGTCCCTGTGCTGGCGATCGACGCCGGCGGTGTCTCCGTGCGGGGGCTGTTCTCGGCTCTCGGCGCGGCGCATGCGCTCGGCGTTCCGTTGAGCGCACGCGAGCTGTTCGCCGATCGCTATACCCGCCCGATCGACCTGGATCGCGAGCGGACGTTCTTTGTTAATCCGTGCGAGCTTGCGCCGAATCCCGATCGCTCCGCACATGGAGCGCAGGTGGTTCACGGCGAGGATGGTGCCGTGCCGCACGCGAACGGCCACGTCGGCGCGCCGACGCCCGACGGCGCAGTTCCGGCCGCCGAGCCGGTTGCGGTCCCCGGCGAGTCGGTGATCGATCTGGTGCGCAGGCTCGTGGCGGAGCGGGCCGAGTTGCCGCCGAGCGCCGTCACCGGCGACATGCGGCTGCTGGGCGATCTTCATCTCAACTCCATCACGATCAGCCAGATCGTGATCGAGGCCGCGAAGACCATGGGGCTTCCCGCTCCCGCGGCGCCGACCGAGTTCGCCGGATCGACGGTGGAGGAGGTGGCCGAGGCGCTCGAATTGTTGCTCGCGACTCGCGGCGAGATGGTCAACGAACCGCAGGATCGCTACCCGGCCGGCGTCGAGTCGTGGGTATGCTCGTTCGTGCCGCGGCTCGTTCCGGCGCCCGATCGGCCCTCGGCTTCCAACGACTCCGCGTCGGGAAGCTGGGAGGTGTTCGGAGTGGACGGCGATCCGTTCGTCGCGGAGCTTCGTGCCGCGCTGGGTACCGTGGCGACCGGCACGCCGGGGGGCGTCGTCTGCTGCGTGCCCGCCTCCCCCGACGCCTCGGTTGTCGCGACGCTGCTCGAGAGCGTGCGCGCGATGAACGCCGCGCGGGCGAATCGGTACGTGCTGGTCGGGCACGGCGGCGGCGCCGCCGCGTTCGCCAAGACGCTCCACCTGGAGCGCCCTTCGGTGTCGGTGCTCGTGGTGGACGTTCCGTCGACACATCCGGAGGCGGCCGCCTGGGTCGCGGCGGAGATGTCGGCGGTGGAAGGATACCGTGAAGTGTGGTTCGACCGGGAGGGAGCACGCCGCACGCCGGAATGGGAGCGCGTGGTGCTGCCGGACGCTCAGGAGGGGAGATCGCCGCTCGGCGCGGACGATCTGCTGCTCGTGACCGGTGGCGGCAAGGGGATCGCGGCCGAGAGCGGCCTGGCGATCGCGCGTGACGGCGGTGCGTGGCTGTTGCTGATGGGGCGTTCCGCCCCCGAGGATGATGCCGAGCTGACGGAGAATCTCGAGCGGCTGCGCTCGGCGGGCGTGCGCTTCGCCTACGTGCGCGCCGACGTTACCGATCGCGACGCCGTGCGCGCGGCGATCCGTTCCGGCGAGGAGCAGCTCGGACGCACCGTTACCGCCTTCCTGCACGGCGCCGGCGCGAACGTTCCGCAGTTGATCGACGGGCTGGACATTGCGGCGTTCGAGCGCACGCTGCGCCCGAAGGTGGAGGGGGCCCGCAACGTGCTGGACGCGATCGATCCGGAGCGGCTTCGGTTGTTCGTCACGTTCGGTTCGATCATCGGCCGTGCCGGCCTTCGCGGCGAAGCGGATTACGCCGTCGCGAACGAATGGCTTTCGCGCATGACCGAGGAGTGGGGGGCCGCGCATCCGCACTGCCGCTGCCTGGCGATCGAGTGGTCCATCTGGAGCGGCGTCGGCATGGGCGAGCGCCTTGGGCGCGTCGAGGCGTTGATCCGCGAGGGGATCCACCCGATCACGCCGGAGGCCGGCATCGACATGCTCCGCCGGCTGCTTGCCGCGGATCCGGGAGCGGTCTCGGTGGTGGTGACCAGCCGGTTCGGCGCGTTGCCGACCGCCCGCATGACGCAGCGCGAGCTTCCGCTGTATCGTTTCATCGAGGAGCCGCTTGTTCACTACCCGGGCCTGGAGCTTGTGGTGGGCGCCGAGCTCTCGCTGGACAACGATCCCTATCTGCGTGATCATGCCTTCCGCGGCCAGTACCTGTTCCCCGCGGTGATGGGTCTGGAGGCATTCACACAGGTTGCATCCGCGCTCACCGGCGCTGCGCCCGCGAGCATGGCCTTCAGCGAGATCCGCTTCGAGCGCCCCATCGTTGTTCCCGAGCGTGGGACGGCCGCGATCCGCCTGGCCGCGGTGCTGAAGGATTCCGGCGCGATCGAGATGTCGCTCCGCTGCGAGGAGACTTCGTATCAGCTCGACCACTTCCGCCTCACGTGCCATGTGAATCCGGAATTGGAGACGATCGCACCGGCGCCGGAGCCACCCGAGCGGCTGCCGCTGGATGTCGGCGCGGTGATGTATCGCGACATCATGTTCCATCGCGGTCGGTTCCGCCGCGTGCGGAGCTACCGTCTGTTGCGCGCAGTGGAATGCATCGCCGAGCTCTCGGTCGACGGCACAGCCGGCTGGTTCGGGCCCTATCTCCCCGCAACGTTCCTGCTGGGCGATGCCGGCGTCCGCGACGCCTCGATTCACGGCATCCAGGGGTGCATCCCGCACATGACGCTGCTGCCGGTCTCCGTTGAACGCATCACGGTCAGGAGGCGGCCGACCGGATCGGTCGTCTTCATGCACGCGATCGAGCGGCTGCACGAGGGGAGGAACTTTCTGTACGACATCGAGCTGCGCGACGAGGCGGGAGAGCTTTGCGAACGCTGGGACGGCCTGCTGCTTCGCGCGGTGGAGCGCAATCGCCATCACGACGCGTGGGGGCCCGTTCTGTTGGCGCCCTATCTCGAACGGCGCATGGAGGAGCTGCTGCCGGGCGTTTCGCTCACGGTTTCGGTGAGCGCCGATGCCGACGCATCGCGGGCCGAGCGGCGCGCCGAGGCGCTGAGCGGCGCAACGAGCCACGTGGTGTTGCATCGCGCCGACGGCAAGCCGGTCACCAACGGCCATGAGGGCGTATCGGTTTCGCACGCCGATGGGCTGACGCTTGCGATTGCCGGGCCCGGAGCGCTGGGTTGCGACCTGCAGCCGGTCGCCGCGCACAGCGACGACATGTGGAAGGATCTGCTCGGTCCCGATCGTGGCGACCTTGCGGCGGTGGTCGCCCGCGAGACCGGTGAGGACTACGACTCCGCCGCCACTCGTGTGTGGGCCGCCGCCGAATCGCTCAAGAAGAGCGGTACGCTCGCGCATGCGCCGCTGGTGCTCGGCGCGCGGGAGCAGGACGGGTGGGTGATGCTGAAGGCGGACGGGATGATGATCGGCACCTATGCCGATCGCGATGCCGCCGGGCCCGATGCTCACGCGATCGTGGTGGCGTTGGCGGTGCAGATGACCGGGACGGCCGACGCGCACGCCGGGCTTGCGGCCGACACGAACGGAAACGGAGTCCATCATCCGACGCCGGCGGCCCTGGCGCCGGAGACCGCGGGCGGTGCCTCATGATGCGCATCCGACCTCTCTACCTGATTCTCACGACGGCCGCGGCTGCCGCCGTCGTCGGTTGTGGTGCCTCCACGCCGGAGGAGAGCGCGCGTGCCGGCAGCCTGACACGCACGCCGGCCGTCGCCGCGGCCACGCCCGCGCCGGCCACGCCGACTCCGGGGGCGCCGGCACCCGCGGCCCCGGCCGGGATCGACTCGATCACGATACCGACAACCGCCGTCGACACCGCCGCCCCCACACCGGCCGGTCCGATCGCGTTCGTCGACACGTTCCGTTTGCCGATGGCCTGCCCGATGGCGTTCGAGGTGATGGCGATCGCGATGCGCGACACCGTCCGGCTGAAGTCCACCGACGCCTCCGACGCGGCCGGTTTTGCCGCCACGCCGGCGGCGAGCCCCGCGGTGGGCGATCTGCGCACGCTGTCGGTTCTCCGCTTCGCGCATTTCGGCAAGGCCGATTCTCCCTTCGCCATGCAGTGGACGCTGTACCTGCCGCCGGGGGAAGGGGTGCTCGAAGGGCGTCCGCTTGGTCGCGATCGACGCACGGCGGGGGGGGATGCGTATGAGGTGACGCTGCGCGGCGGGCTGGAGTTCGATCTGTTGTTGCGCGGCGCCACGCAGCCGATGCGGCTGATCACCCATGTCGAGCCGCAATTCAAGGGAACGTCGAAATCGTGGCCTCCGTACGGCGCGAGCGTTACACTCGCCAACGGGCCCATCGGATTCTTCTACAAGAACCCGGGGCCGAATCAGCGCGCTCCCATCCTGGTGGTGCATGAGACGAGGTTCACCATCGGCAGGCGCCCGACGAAATACATGGCGCAACCGCCGAAGATCACCAGAGCGCAGATCCTCAACGCATCGGGAAAGCCGTGGACCAGCGGAATGGCCGGCGGCGTGCTGCTCGAGTGGAAGCCGACCGGAATCGCGCCGGTCGATCTCGTCGGCTATCGCGTCTATCGCGCGCCGGCGACCGGTGGCACATGGGAGCGGATCGCGCAGCTGGATGCCGCGCGCACGCAGTTCATCGACAGCAGCTACGACGGACGCACCGCGGTGCGTTATGCCGTTGCGCACTACACGCGATACGTCCCGGACTTCGAACACGAAGGGCTGATCGGGCCGTATGTGTCGGTTGCCGCGGTGCACTAGGCGTCGGCATCGCGTAGATTTTCTCTCTCTCTTCAACGTAGACCGATTGGCATGCGCACATACGAGTACCGGCACATTGTGAGCTTCGAGGAGACCAATCTGGTCGGCAATGTCTACTACGTGAATCATCTCCGATGGCAGGGGCGCTGCCGCGAGATGTTCCTGTACGATCACAAGATCGACGTGCTGAAGGAGTTTGCCGAAGGGCTGGCGATCGTGACCGTGCGGGTTTCGTGTGATTACATGGGCGAGCTGGTCGCGTTCGACAGACTGATCATCAGGATGTCGCTGGGGGGGATCGTACAGAACAGGATCACCCTCCGCTTCGAGTATTGGCGCGAGGGCCCGGCCGGCGAGGAGTTGATCGCACGGGGTGAACAGCAGGTGGCGTGCATGCGTCGGGTGGGCGACGGCCTGGAACCGACGCCGATCCCGGTGCAGCTTCGGGATGCGCTGCGGCTGTATGCTGCTTGAATTCGATGTTGATTCCAAACGATCCGAATCTCCGCACGGAGAAGGAGTGATACGATGGATGGTGAATTGAATATGTACGGGACGCTGGCACGAGCGTCCGGGCTGTGGCCGACGATACCGGAGCGTGTTGCCGTGCGCGAGCAGGAGACCACCGGAGAGTGGCAGCGCGCGGCGGTGGAGCGGGTGATCTGCGTGATGAGGAAGCGGCTCGACGATCCGCTGACGCTCGATGAGATGGCCGAGGTGGCGCACCTGAGCCGCTTCCATTTCAACCGCGTCTTCAGCAGCGTCACCGGCGTGTCGCCGCGGAAATTTCTCGCGACGCTGCGGCTGGAGTATGCCAAGCGATTGCTCCTGACCACCGAGATGAGCATCACCGAGGTCTGCTTCGAGACCGGCTACAGCAGCCTTGGGACGTTCACCACGCACTTCACCACGCTGGTTGGTGTGACGCCGAGCAAGTGGCGCCGCCTGTCGGCCGATCTCGACCTGCCGATGGAGCAGGTGATCGAGATGGTGGCCGCGGCGCAGCGGCGTCGCGACAACTCACCGCACGCGGTCCTCGGGAACATCTCCATCCCGGACGCGGCCGACGGATTCAACGGCGTGGTCTTCGTTGGGTTGTTCGAACGGCAGATCCCGCAGTCGCTCCCCGCGCAGGGCGACCTGCTCTTCGGGGCCGGGGACTACCGCATTCCCGTCGTCCCCGACGGCGACTACTACGCGCTTGCCGCGGCGATCCCATGGCCGCTGAACATCCTGGATTTCTTCCTGCCGGATCTGATGCTGCGCGACGGATCGGAACGCATCCGCGTGCGCGACGGCGCGTGCGACAAGTCCGTCGATCTCGTGCTGCGCGAGCCGCGCATCACCGACCCGCCGATTCTCCTGGCGCTGCCGTACGTCTTCGCCGCGTATCTCGAGCTCGGAGGGATGAGCCTCTCGATGCCGTCGTGATGCATCGAGGCTCGTGTACACCGACTGTTTCTTCTCGATTGCGCTTTGCGCAATCGAGAAGAAGTCTCCCGGAGCATTGGATGCCAACTTGAAGCCGTGGATACCCCCAGGCATTTTTCCAATCAAGAGGCATCTCAATGAAGAGCATCAAGTCCATGTTCATCGCGGCGATCGTGATCGTTGCGGGCGTCGTCGCGGTCGGCACGTCGGCAAGCGCGCAGTGCAAGGTGTTGACGCTGCCGAACGGCACGCAGGTGACATGTATCATCGTCAACGGCCAGAAGGTGTACGTTGATCTGAGCGGCAACCAGTATCCGGCCACCTCCACCGGGAACGCCTCGTTCCAGGCGACCGGCACCGTGATCAACCCGTGCACGCAGTTGCTGAAGCCGGTCTCGTTGTCGGCAACCGGCAGCAATCCCACGCTCGGGACCGTCACGACCACGCTCGACGGTTCGCGCACGCCGGCGGCCACCACCGTCGCGGCAAACCAGGCAGGTTCGGAATTCCCGGCGACCGCCACCATCAACTTCTACGCCAACGCCACGCTCTCCAGCAAGCCCGGTGTGAACTATCGCTCGATCCAGCAGCTCACGCTGCAGGGGAAGGTGACCTCGTTCAACCCGTTCAAGCAGGAGCGCTTCGTGCTGCAGAAGTCCGTGGACTTCGAGGATGTGAACAGGCCGGGTGTGGTCGCGTTCTCCCTCGGTTCGCTCACCGTCACGCTCAATTGACCGCAACGCTCCATTGACGGCAACGGTTTAGAGCCCATCCTAGAATCGACAATCAGATATTTCACGTGTCATTGCGAGCGCAGCGAAGCAATCTGCTAAGGAACATCGAAAGGAACTGGGTCGTTGCGAGCGACCGCAGGGAGCGCGGCAACCTCGCCGTATTGCCGTGC
>CAZJYH010000063.1:3550-13532 GCA_964549365.1 uncultured Alphaproteobacteria bacterium | reverse complement strand
TGTACGTCGGCCCGCGGGGGAGGCGGTGGGGGGCGTGAAGCGTTGAACCTGAGGAGCATTACGTCGTGGGCGTATGATCGGCCCATCTTTTTCTTTCCTCTATCTTCGCTCCTCATTCCGTCCCCAGATGCTCACAATCCTCAGCAGCTACCTTCTCGACGACCGCAACAACGCGCGCATCGCCTCGGCGGTCGAGGCAATGGGTGGGCGTTTCATCGCGGCACCGCGCGAGATCGCCGAACGCGCGGCGTTGCTCGATGCGATGATCGGCGAGGCGGACATCCTGTTGGGCGGACGCTTGAGCGAGGAACAGGCCGCCCGTGCGGAGCGCCTGCGTTGGATTCATGTGCCGTGGGCCGGCGTCAACAGCCTGGTCGGGCTGAGTGCGTTGAGGGAGCATGGCGTCCTGGTGACGAACTCCTCCGGCGTGATGAGCGACTCGGTGGCCGATCAGGTGATGGCGTATCTGCTGCTGACGGCACGCGACCTTGTGCGGCAGATCCGCGCACAGCCGGAGGGGCGATGGTTGTCGCAGACGTTGGAGAACACGCCGCGCCGGGTGCTGCGCGGAAGCACGCTCGGCATTCTCGGCTACGGCGCCATCGGCTCGGCGATCGCACACAGGGCGCGGGCGTTCGGCATGCGTGTGGTTGCGATGAAGCGGACGGCCGGCGCGCTTCCCCCGGAGCTGGACAGGTTGTACGGTCCGGACGAGATGCAGGAGCTGCTCGCGATCTCCGACATGGTGGTGATCGCGTTACCGCTCAATGAGCACACCCGTGGGTTGATCGGCTCGGCCGAGCTTGCGGCGATGCGCTCGACGGCGTATCTGATCAACATCGCGCGCGGTCCGATCCTCCGCCAGGATGCGCTCGTCGACGCGCTCGAACGTGGTCTGATCGCCGGTGCGGCGCTCGACGTGTTCAACGAGGAGCCGCTCCCCGCCGACTCACCGCTCTGGCATACGCCGAACCTCCTCGTCACGCCCCACTCCTCCGGTGGTTTCGTCGGCTTCTGGGATGCGGTGGTCGATCTCTTTCTGGACAACCTGGGGCGCCATACGGCGGGAGGTTCGCTCAGGAACCTCGTGGATCTCGGCATCGGATACTGAACGCCGCGGGGCTCGGTCGGCGCGATACATTGTGGCCGTGGGCGACCGCATGCAAACGAGGTCACGGCCCCGCGGAGAACGGCATGCTGCAAAATCCTGTCGTGCATGGCGAGTTTCAGGCTGGCCTCAGGTACGCCCCATAGATTCGCATCCGTATCTCACATCACTGTTGTTCGGCATCGTGAACGCAACTCGAACGCTCTCGAACCGTGGGCAGTTGTGGAACGTCTCCGAGCGTTGTGTCGATCGTTGTCCAGGACGATCGCGCATGTGGCAACCGCGCTCTTTATTCCATGGTCCAGCACGGACGTTCCCCTCGCCGGTCGATCGCATGTCCAGATGTGTCGGCTCCTCAAAATGGTTCGAATGGCGGATGTACGTCCGGGTCGGCGAGGTCCAATCTCACGAGTCCGATCCGAACGGCAGAATACCGATATCCCGCACGGATGATTCCCCACGCCGGGAACGCGAGATATCGATCGCGAACGATGACGGACACGGAATCTCAACTCCTTTTGTGAAAGCCCCGCCGACGGAAACGCCGGCGGGGCTTTGTTGGATGCATCATCGATGAGTTTTTTGTGGGGGGCAGTGCCGTCCACTATCCGAACCACCGCGGCGCCCGCTCCGTTCTCACTCTCCCAGCCTCTTCATCTCCTCCAGGAACTGTTCCTTTCGGCGACTTGAAACCTCGACGGTGGAGCCGTCGCTCAACTCGAGCGTGCCCCCCTTGCCGCGAACGTAGCGGCGTGCGTGATGCAGGTTCACCAGGTGGGAGTTATGCACGCGGCAGAATCCAAGATCGGCGAGCATCGTCTCGTAGTCGCCGAGGGTTCTCGAGCTGAGCACCTCGCGGCGGTTCGTCAGATGCAGGGTTGTGTAGTTCCCCACGGCGCGACAGCGCACCAGCTCGTCGGTGGGGACCACGATGAAACCGTCGGAGGTGGGGACGAGCAGCTTCCTCGGCTCGTGGGGTATGCCGTGCTCGCGGGCGAGGGCATGCCGGTGCTGCTGCGCGGTGGGATCCAGGAGCGCCGCGCGGGCCTTCTGCACGGCGCGTTGCAGCTCGAACGGTTCGACGGGCTTCAGCACATAATCCAGCGCGGCCACCTTGATCGCCCGGATTGCGTATCGATCGTATGCGGTCACGAAGATCACGCCGAAGTTCACCGTCGGCACCGATGCCAGCAGCTCGAAGCCGTTCCCGCCGGGAAGCTTGATATCCAGCAGCACGAGGTCGGGGTGGTGCTGCTCGATGCACTGCAGCGCCGACGGTATGGAGGCCGCCTCGGCCACGACCTGAACGTCGGGGCAGTGCGCTCCGAGCAGTCGCACCACGGTCTCGCGAGCGTGCTGCTCGTCGTCAATCACGATTGTCCGCATCATTGTGTTCTTGAAGATCGTTACTGGATGGATCCATCGGAAAGATCAGTTCCACGCGCGTGCCGCGCGGCTCGCCGTTTTCATCGTGAAGGTCGATCACCCGCAGCTCGTAGCGGCGCCCGGTGGTGGCGCGGAGCATGGCGATGCGCTCACCGGTGACGCTCATGCCGAGCGATCGCCGTCCGGTCGACCGTGGCGACAGCGTGGGGTCGCGCTGCTGCAGGAGTGCGGCGGCCGCGCGGCCGATGCCGTCATCCTCGACGATGCAGACCAGACGCCCGGCGTCGCGCTTCAGTGTGATCGTAACGGTGCCGCCGTCGGGCCGGTTGAACAGCCCGTGGTTGATCGCATTCTCCACGTACGGCTGCATCAACATGGTCGGGATCGTGACCTCGTCGATCGCGACGGCGGGATCGACGGTGATCGTGTAGTGCAGTCGTTCACCGAACCGCAACGACTCCAGCTCGAGATACAGGCGCAGGCTCTCCAACTCGTCGGCGAGCGGTACCGCGGCAAGGCGTGAGTTCTCCAGCGCCGAACGGATCAGCCGCGAAAACGTGCCGAGATAGAGCATGGCGCGGTCCGGCATGTCCGTGGCGATCAGGTGCTGGATGGACGCCAGCGCGTTGAAGATGAAGTGCGGGTTCATCTGCGCGCGCAGCGCCATCAACGCGAGCTCGGCGCTTCTGCGCTCCATCTGTTCGCGGCGATGAATGGTGCGGAGTCGGAGCCACACCGCGGCCGCAAGTCCGCCGAGGGCGCCGGCGATCAGCAGGGCCTTGAACCATGTGGTGAGATACCACGGCGGCACGACATGCAGATGAATGGTGACCGGCTCGATGCACCAGACGCCGTCGTTGTTGGTGCCGGCGACGGTGAACGTGTAGGCGCCGGGATCGAGGTTGGAAAAGCTGGCGGTACGATGGGCTCCGCAATCGACCCATGCGGCATGCAATCCGTTCATGCGATATCGATACCGGTTGGCGGCAGTGTTGGTGAAGTCGAGGGCGGCGAACTCCAGCGTGACATAGTTCTCATCGTGGGCGATCTCGAGCGTGTCGCCGTCGTGCAGCTCACGTTGAATCTCGTGGCCGAGGATCTGGACGGCCGTGATCGCCATGGTTGGGGGGATCGTGTTGTCGCGAAGCGCCTCCGGGCGGAACCAGCTGACGCCGTTGGGTCCGCCGAAGAAGAGCGTGTCGCCGACGCTGCCGGCCGCGCCGAATCCGAAGTCGTTCCCCTGCAATCCGTCCGCCTCGGTGTAGGTGCGAACCGAGCCGTCGGCGACGTTCACGGCGCAGAGCCCGCTGTTGGTGCTCACCCACAGGCGCCCGCCGGCATCGGGGATCACCGCATAGGCCGCATCGCTGGGGAGCCCCTGCTGCGAGGAGAACGTCGCGAACGATCCCGGGCGATCCACTCCCTTGCCGGGCGGCTCCACGAACCGTGCGATGCCGCCGCCGTACGTGGCGAACCAGAGCGTGCCGTCGCCGGTTTCGGTGATGCCGCAGACGTTGTTGTGCGGGAGCGACTCGGTGCGCGCGGAGTGATAATAGGCGATCAGGCGGGAACCGTTGCCGGGATCGCAGAACAATCCGATCGCCGTCGCGAACCAGAGGCGACCCCGGCGATCCTGGTGCATGCGCCAGATGAGCTGTCGGCGGAGCACCTGGCCGATGGGGTCGGCGGCGAACGGCTGCGATGCGGTACCCGTCGAGTCGACCACGAGAACGCCGTGGTCGCGCGATCCGATCCACAACCGCCGATCGCGTGTCCGCATCAACGAGAAGATCGCGGGCGTCGCGTGGCCGGGGGCGCGGATCGGCATCGGCTCCATCCGGTCGTGCAGGTGATCATAGCGCGCGATGCCGCTGCTGGTGCCGAACAGAATGGTGCCGTCCTCGTCGCGGAAGATCACGTTCACCGAGCGCACCTGGTCCGATCGTGGCGCCATCCTTCGATAGGTCTTCCAGGATTGCGAGAGCGGATCGAACCTGCTTGCGCCCTCGTCGGTCCCCAGCCAGATGCCGCCGTCCGCCTCGGGGAGCACGGCGCGCACGGCGCATTGGTGCGCCGGGCGCTGCGCGTACACAGCCGGGCCGATGGACTCGAATCGGGCGCCGGAGCGCATCACGCGCAGCAGCCCGTTGTCGGTGCCGATCCAGATCACGCCGGAGCGATCCTCGAACATGTTCGACGTGCGCGCGTTGTTCGCCACACGCCAACGTTCCAGCTCATCCGTCGCCAACGGCCCGCGCGCCATGCGTGCGGCCGGAACGGCGATGACGCCGGTGTAGCGGTCGAGGGTGCGGAGCGCACGGAGTCGGTACCAGATCACGCGATCGGTGGTGACACCCAACGGCATCACCTCCAGTTCGCGGTACAACGAGGTGTCCGCGAACAATCGGCCGGCAACATGGCGCACGCGCCCGTCGTCGGTGCAGTGTACAACCTGCTCGCCATGTCCGGGCCGGCTCGTGCTGCCGGCGTAGATCTCGTGCCGCCTCTGGGTTCCGAGGAACATCATACTCGTGGAGTCGTGCAACGGGCCGGCCACGCGCCATGCCGAATTCGGCGATCCGTTGTTGTACAACACGCCCAGCGACGAAACCGCCCATATCGTGCCCGAGGGGTCGGTTGTGACGTATCGCATTCGAATCGCCGATGTGTCGTCTCGGCCCTTCACGCGAATCGCGATGGGCGTCATCATCAGCGTCCGGGGGTGCACGTAGTACAACGTGCCGGCCGCGCAGATCAAGCCTCCGCCAGGAGGGGCCGCCGTGACCGCAGTCACCTGTGATTCGCGCACGCGCTGCGTGCTGAACGGCGTTGCGTCCAGATGCGTGAAGGTCATGGTGGATCGGTTCAGCAGGTCGACGCCGGCATCGGCCCGCAGCCACAGGTTCCCCTCGTGATCGGCGCTGATGGACGTGACGGTGACGCCGCCGAGCGATGCGGGCTCGAACGGGGTGTGGCGGAACACCCGGAACTCGTAGCCGTCGTAGCGATTCAAGCCGTCGCGCGTGCCGATCCACAGGTAGCCGAAGCGATCCTGCTCCACGGCATACACGGAGCTTTGCGACAGGCCGGAGCTCGTCGCCACGCGTTCGATGCGGTATCGAACCTGGCCCGATGCGTTCGTGCAGGGGAAGGCCGCCGCCAGTGTCGCGCACAACACGATGCGGAGCGTAAACATGCCGATGGGGGTTGATGGGGGCGTCGCCGAGTCGGAGCAATCCGGCGGCACGTCGGGGATGCACGCCACGATCGCACGACGTGTGCCCGTCGTTGTCGGGATGCGCCGCTCGCGGGCGACGCATCCCTGGATTCGATCCTCCGCGCGCGCCGCGTGGGCCTCCGTGCGCACGCCCGCACGTGCCGCTACGGTGTAATCATAACCCGGCATGTGGCCGAGATGTTGCCGTTCTCCTCGAGAAGGCGTGCGAAGTATGTTCCGGCGGGGAGTCCGGCAGCGGGTATCGTTGCGGCCATGCCGTCGCATGAAGTCGTCCGAGCCACTCGGCCCAGCACGTCGTGGAGCAGAATGCGGCGCGTGCGCGCCTGCAGTCCGATGTCGAAGGCGATCTCCCCCGATGCGGGCGTCCACCGTGCGGAGAAGAGATTCGCCGAACCGTCCGTTGCCTCTACGCCGCCGATCGGCGCCACGATTCTGGTGCGCGCGGGGATCAACTGACCACGCGCCTCGCCGCTCTGGTGCGCCGCGGTGTGCACGTTCACGTAGGTGCCGGTTGCACGGATGTCCTGCACGATGGCGTCGGCGATGGTGCCGCCGGCCGAGCCGGTGGCCAGTTCGAGATCGATGGTGGTCGGCGTCGGGATCTCGAGCGAAACGGCGGGGCCGCCGTTCTGGCCGATGGGGGCACGATGGATGTGCGCGGCGCTGATCGGCCCGTTGAGATTCCCGACCACACCCTGCAGTTTGTTGAACGCCTCGATCGTGCCGTGGGCGGTGATCAACAGGTATGCGCTTCCCGATGCCGTCGAGCCGGTGACCGCGGGCGTCTCGTTGCCGGACTCGATCGCGGCGGTGAAGCCCTCGACCGGGTAGATCTGCCCGCGCAGCTCGCCGTTCGGGAACTTGGCGGAGGTGATCTCGAGGTAGAGTTCGTTGTTGAGGAGTGCGGTGCGCAATTCGGCGCTCGGCTTGGCCCATGTGCCGATGTACTGATCGGAGCCGGACGTGAGCGGCATCTCGAAGACGATCGGTCCGTTGGAGCCGAGCGGTGCGCGGCGGATCCTCGCTGCCGTTGCCGGGCCGCTCAGGTCGAGCCACCAGGCCTTGACGCTGAAGCTGTTCGCCGCGGCATCGTACGCGAGCCCGCAATGGCCGACGCCGTCGGTCGAATCAACCCGAGGAACCACTTCCGTGCCGGAAGGCTCCGGCGCGATCGCGGAGGGAATATCCACGATCGGGCCTTCGACGTAGAGGGCGTGGTTCGATCGAGTGGTGACCCTGAACCACAACATGCCGGAGTCCAGCAAGGTGAGGGCCGGACCGATGAAGCCGGGGAGCGTTGTGGTGACGGTTGTCGCGTTCGGCGGAAAGGGAATGCCGCCGAGGACGATGTCGCCGCCGCCGTCGGTACGTCGGACGAGGAGAAGCGAATCCGGCATGTCGCCGGCCGGCGCAGCGCTGACCCTGACCTGTGCCGTCCCGGTGGCTTCGCTGACGGCAACGATCGCGACACCGCCGATGGTGCCGGCCGACGGCAGAGGGTCCACGATGTCGAGGCGGGCGATATGCGTAGCCGGGAACGATTCCTGGGCCGCCGCGGCCATCGGCGCGACGGACACGATCAGAAGGCAGAGAGTACGGAGCTTCATCGTATGCCTGGGTTATTGAAGATCATGTGTGTGCGGGGCGGGCGTCGTGCCGCGAGAGCCGGGCCGCAGGGCCGAATCGTTCGGGCGCGATGCAAACGTCCGGAAACTACTGTACGGACCGACGATCTACAACGCCGGGATGCGGCGCGGACTCGACCACCACGACGCGCGGTGTGCGAACGAGCCGCACCGATTTGCGGCATCCTTGTACCTGTCGGAACGTGAGAGGCCCCGCGCGGCCGAAGCCGGGCGAGGCCCTCGCGATCGATGAAGATGCTGTCGTGGCGTTTCCGCACGATCTTCCTCTGCTTTTCGACCGATCCGTTCGGAGTGGTCAGGCCCTCCGGCCCGTTCGCATCATGGGTGCGGGTCAGTACCGCAGCTCGATCACCTGCTTCGTGCCGTCGGCCATCACTTCCACGGTGACGGGGAGCCCATCCTCTGCTTCGATCACGTATACCTCGCTCGGCGCGCCGATCATATGGTCCACCATCTCGGTGGCGATCTCCAGCGTCTCCTCGCGGGCGTTGAACGTGATGCCCACGAGCGGCTGCCACGCCGTTTCCACCTGCGCGCCGACGATCGGGTTCATCACCCTGACCTCGGTGTAGATCGGTGCCTTCTCATGCACCAGTGTTCTGGTGACGTTGTCGAAGTATGTTCCCCATTCGTTCCGCCCCAATTGTCGTGTCGTCATGATTCTCATCTCCACATGAATTCTCGATGCGATGCGGACCGACCGGCCGCACCAATGCAACCTACGCTCCCGGCGGGGAGTGCTTCCATGACGCGCATCAGGGTTCCGGCGTGTCGCGTGTTCGCCGCGACGTATCTTTGGCACCATTCCGGCCCGGGCGCCCTGCCCGACACATCTTCAATCGCCTGGCAATGCCTCGTCTCACATCCTGTCGTCTGCCCGTTGCCGTTGCGCTGTTTGCGTTGACGGGGGGTGCGCTGTGGGCCAACATGGCGAACCCGTTGCAGCCTGGTTCGGCCGCGGGGGAGCCGGTGTCGACGCTGGACTCGATGTACGTTCGGCACGAACGGCTGGTGTTCGACCTGCGCCCGCTCGCGAACCACGGTTCGGCGATGGTGGAGGCCACGTACCGGATTCAGAACGCCGCCCGGCATCGACGCGTGCCGCTCGCGTTCATCGCCGTCGCGATGCGGGCGTACGATGCGAAGCAGTATGAGGTGGTGCTCGACGGTGTGCCCGTTGTCGGCGCCGTTGTCGATACGATACCCGTCGCGTCGGAGTGGCGCCCTCCGGCAACCACGCCGGGTCTCGACGGCGCGCCGGCATTGCGATACTCCGCCTGGATGAACGGGCGGTTGCTGGACGGATCGGATACGGTGGGGTCGGTCGATGCCGCGTCGGGCCGCGCGATCCTCTTCACGCTCGAGCTTACCACCGGCGTGCACACAGTTCGGGTGCGCTACACGGCACAGGCGACCGACAACTCCGGCCTCGGCGTTGTGCGGCTCTGGCAGCTCGGCTACACGCTTGCTCCGGCGCGGCGCTGGGCCGGGTTCGACTCGCTCGACGCGGTGGCGCTGCTTCCGGCCGGGTGGGAAGCGGCCGCGGCCCCGGCGATGCAGCGCGTCGGCGACTCGCTGGTGGGGGCGTGGCACGGGCTGCCGGCCGATGCGCTCGGCATCACCGCGCGGCATCCGGTCCCCTCGTCCTTCCGGATGGCGACGGCGGATTACCTGCTGATCGTCCTGGCCGGGTTGATCGCGATCGCGACCGCGATCTTCATCGGACGGTTCGCTGGAATGCGGCTGGGCACGCGCGGGCGTACGTCGCTGCTGCTGGTGCCGCCGTCGCTGCTGGTCGGAGCATTCGCTTCGGCGCTGGTGCTGGCAAGCGAGCTGCTGCGCGATGACTGGATCCATTCCATGCTCGGCGCTCAGCGTGCGCGCGGCGCCGACTACGGACGTGGGATCACCGCCGTCATACTGGGCGTTCCTGCCGCGTTCATCGCAGCAAGCCTGCTCTGTCTGGTGATCGCCTGGCGCGCATACCGCCGCGCGCGGCGCCGACCGGAGCCGGCCATCTCTTCACAATCCGATGCCGCGGCATAGCGACAGGTCCTTCATGCCGAACCTGCTCTCTCGTATCGGTGCGCGATTGAAGCCGCTGGAACGCGCCAACCGCCACTTCTGGTTCCATGCGCTCGGCGCCCTCTGGCGCAATCGCCCGCTTCAGGCGCCGCTGCCGCCGGAGGGTGTGCGGCGTGTGTTGTTCCTCCGCTACGATGCCATCGGCGACATGCTTACGACGATGCCGACCTTCGCGTTGTTGAAGGCGAACGTGCCGGGGATTGCGGTGGACGTGGTCGCCTCGCCGCGTAATCGGGTGCTGATCGAGGGGGACCCGAATGTCGACGCGATCATCGAGATGGGGACGGGCTTCGCGGCCCTGGTGCGGGGGGTGCGCGCGGCCCGGCGGCGACGCTACGATGCGGTGATCTGCTGCATCTTCGGGCGGGGCACGAAGGTGGGGATCATCGCCAACCTCATCGGCGGCAGGAGCGCGGTGAAGGCCACGATCTGGCGGAGCGAGCCCTACTGGTCCTACTTCAACGTGCAGTCGCGCCGGGCGGCCCGGCTCCAGCCGATGTGGGCGCGGATGTTGTACCT
>CAZJYH010000063.1:0-3540 GCA_964549365.1 uncultured Alphaproteobacteria bacterium | reverse complement strand
CTCGTGACCGACACGCTCGCGATCGACGCGACGCCGGCGGACATCGTGCCGTATGCGGTGCGCGATCCGGCTCGCGAGGCGGCGACGACCGACCGCCTGGCGGCGTGCGGTCTCGTTTCGACCGGCTTTCTGCTGATAAACATCTCGGTAAGCCACGACCGGAACCGTTGGGGATGGGAGAACTTCGAGGCGTTTCTGCGCGGCGTGCACGAGCGGTTCCCGACGCTTCCGCTGGCGCTCCTGTCGATGCCGGATGAACGCGCGGCGGCCGAGCGGTTGTGCGCCGTGGTGGGCTCGGCGGCGGTGCTGCTCCCGGCGATGAACGATGTCCGCGACGTGATCGCCGTGGTGGCGCAGGCCGCCGCCGTGTTCACGCCGGATACGGGCGTGGTGCATATGGCCTCGGCCACGGCGCGACCGGCGGTGACGATGCACGCCGGGGCTACTTCGGCGGCGGAGTGGGGGCCGTACGGGGTGCCGAATCGCGTGCTCGTGTCGGAGCGGACGGACACGATCGCCACGATCACGGCGGCGGATGCGGTCGCCGCGATGATCGATCTGCTGGAGGAAGTAGGCGTTGAGCGTGCAGCGTGAAGGGTGATGCGTTGAGCGGCCTTTGCGTCCCTCCGTGTCCTCTGCGGTGAAAACGTTTTTGGACGATGGACGGTAGCTTCGGCGAGTGGCGAAAAAACGCAGTTTCCCTCCCGTAATGCCGACAATCACCGTGCGTATACTTGCGAGGTATACAGGCCCGCGCGCAGGTCGGTGCTTGGTGCTTGGTCTCGCGCATCCCGCTGCACGCATAAGGCAGCACGCTGAACGTTCCTCGCTCCAACTTGTACGGCTGATCGTGTGGCCGTAAATTCGTCCCCAAAAATTGCTCGTCTCTCCTCTCACATCGGCCGGTTTGCCGGCTCCCGACCTCGGAGAGTTACCGAGGCTCTCACGACGCCATCTTCTCGGCATTTCCGAGCTATCCCGTCAGGACATCCTGAACGTTATGGTGCTCGCGCTGGACATGCGTGAGCGTATTCTGCGCGCGCGAACGCCGAGTGATCTGTTGCTCGGGCGAACGGTGGTGAACCTGTTCGTGGAGAACTCCACGCGCACCCGCTCGAGTTTCGAGCTCGCGGAGGTGCGGCTGGGGGCCTCGGTGCTGAACTTCTCATCGGAGTCCAGCTCGTTCGCGAAGGGGGAGACGCTGCTGGACACGGTGAAGAACATCGAGGCGATGCACGTTGACGCGATCGTCATTCGTCATAATGCGGCTCTGGTGCCGTGGTTTCTCGCAGACCGTTGTTCGCTTACGGTGATCAATGCGGGGGACGGCCGCCACGAGCACCCGACGCAGGGACTGCTGGACGCGTTGACGTTGTACGAGCTGTGGCGCGATCCGTCGGATCTCACGCGGACGGGATTCGAGGGACGTCGGGTGACGATCGTGGGGGACATCCTGCACGGGCGCGTTGCGCTCTCGAACATCCACGCGCTGCTCAAGCTCGGCGCCGAGGTGGCGGTATGCGCCCCGCCGACGTTGATCCCGCGCGGCATCGAGGAGTTGGGAGTGCGCGTCTTCCATCGGCTGGACGACGCGATCGACTTCTCCGACGCGCTGAACATGCTCCGGATCCAGCGCGAGCGACAGGACCGCTGCTTCTTTCCGTCGGTGGGGGAGTATGCGCGGATGTTCGGATTGAATCATCGCCGGCTTCGCGCGATCCGGAAGGGTCTGGTGATCCTTCATCCGGGCCCGATCAATCGGGGCATCGAGTTGGACAGCGAGTCGGCCGACAGCGACCGTTCGGTGATCCTGCGCCAGGTGGAGAACGGTGTGGCGGTGCGCATGGCGGTGCTGGCGATGTTGATCGGGAACGGCCGGGATCTGACCAACTGACTCATCCGATCGCCGGGCATGCGAACGCACCTGGTGAACGAACCCGGGCGGATCGTGCCCGGTCGACTGAACGTTGAACAAGGGAATTCGACACGAAGGGATTATGACGATGACGATCGAACACGACACGATGGAACCGGTGGGGCAATCCGGCGCCGACGGTGCGCTCAACGCGGCGCTGCAACAAAGAATAATCGAAACGGCGGACGAGTATCATTACATTGGCGAGGATCAATGGCAGGCGGCGATCGATCTGGCGCCGGAGAACGATGAGGCCGCGTTCGAGTTCCGCCGGCTTGTCCGTGCCGCGCTGGTGTTTTACATGCGCGCCTGCCTGGTGCTCGACATGATCGAGACCGACGGCGAGCAGCAGCTTGAGGATCTTCTCGAGATCGTCAGCGAGCAGCAGCCGGAGCTTGCCGAGTTCTTCGAGCGGAACAACGTGGCATCGGTGCTCGACGAGGAGGCCGAGGTGAATCTCTCGCAGGTGTTCGCGGTGGCCGAGACGATGCGCACCGCGCTGCTCGACCGCTCCAATCAGTTGGCGGCGACGCTCGGAACGCGCTTCGCGGCGCGCTGAGGCGCCGAGCGCCCGTGCATTCGACGGCGCCGTGCACTTCGCGCGGCCCCGGCCGTCCCAACCGACCGGTCCACAAGCCGGCATCCCCTTCGTCGCTGTTCCGACGAATCCCATTCGTAGACGCGGAACATTCTCCCAAACATATCCAAGGGCTCTCTTCATCGATGCCGAAGCGCACTGATATACAATCTGTCCTGATCATCTGTTCCGGTCCGATCGTTATCGGCCAGGCCTGCGAGTTCGACTATTCCGGCACGCAGGCCTGTCGTGTGTTGAGGGAGGAGGGATTGCGGGTGATCCTGCTGAACTCCAACCCGGCAACCATCATGACCGACCCCGAGTTGGCGGACGCGACGTACGTTGAGCCGGTGACGCCGGAGTTCCTCGAGAAGGTGATCGCGAGGGAACGGCCCGACGCGATCCTTCCGACGATGGGGGGACAGACCGCGCTGAACGTTGCCGTGGCGGTTGCCGAGAGCGGCGTGCTGGAACGCTACGGCGTGAAGCTGATCGGCGCGAACCTCGAGTCGATCAGGATGGCGGAGGATCGCGAACTGTTCCTCGCGGCGATGGGGCGAGCGGGACTCGAGATGGCGCGCGGCGGGTTCGTCGAGAGCTACGAGGAGGGGTTGAAGCTGGTGGAGGAGGTCGGCTTCCCGGCCATCATCCGTCCCTCGTTCACGCTTGGGGGCTCCGGCGGCAGCATCGCGTATTCGATGGATGAATACGCGGAGAAGCTGCGCCTGGGGCTGAACGCGTCGCCGGTGCATCGTGTGCTGGTGGAGGAGTCGGTGATCGGATGGAAGGAGTACGAATTGGAGGTGATGCGCGACCGGAAGGACAACGTGACGATCATCTGCTCGATCGAGAACTTCGATCCGATGGGCGTGCACACGGGCGACTCGATCACCTGCGCGCCGGTGCAGACGCTCACCGACCGTGAGTACCAGCAGATGCGCGACGCCGCCATCCGCATCATGCGCGAGATCGGCGTGGACACGGGCGGCTCGAACGTGCAGTTCGCGCAGAACCCGAAGGATGGGCGGCTGCTGGTGATCGAGATGAA
>CAZJYH010000062.1:7546-13624 GCA_964549365.1 uncultured Alphaproteobacteria bacterium | reverse complement strand
CGGTTGAATGAACGCGACCGTTTCAAACGTACGAAGCTCGTGGTGATCCGTGCAATCGCACCGCCCAGCACTGCCGCTCAGTCCCGAATCTCCAAACGATGAGAGCCCTCGGCCGACGTGGCCGGGTTTTCGGCCTCGCGCCGCGCGGCAAAGAAAACGAACGGTACGAAGTAGAAGAGGAGCCAGTGCCCGGAGAAGCCACGAAGCACGGCGGCGTTGCGCTCGTGAAACTCTGTCGTCGATATCTCACGAACCACCTCTCCCCTGCGGTGCAGCACGTATTTCCCCTCGTGCAGCGCGGGGGTGCCGTCGGCCGAGCCTACCATGAAGATGCCGAAGTTGACGATCACGTACGCGAACAGCAGTGGCGTGACGACCCTCGCCCACGGCGGGAACGTGCCGAGCAGCGCCATGATGTTCCCGCGTCCCGGTTGCCTGCGAACGGCCAACACCGTCGGCACGAAGACGATGAACATGCCGAGGTGCAGGATCCAGGTGAACGGGAAACGCTCCTGGACATCGGCGCCGAGGATCGCCGCGACGTGTACAACCAGCGAGACGACGAAGCCGCCGAGGGCAATCCAACCGATGGAGCGTTTCATGGAGACCGATAAATCATGGAGTCGGATCGAGCGCCTGAGGCCTCCCTACGATCCTGGGAGGGATGGCTCCACCGCGAAGGCGGAAAGATCGCGAAGGCTCGTCACAATCCCAGCACCATCCGCTTGATCCCATGTTTGATGAGCGGCACGTTCCAGTTGATCAGGAACCCCAGCCGGTGCCCCGACAGGCGCAGGTAGGTCAGCAATTGCGCTTCGTGAATCGGAGTAAGCGTCTCCACCGTCTTGTTCTCGACAATGATGGACTCGCCGATCAGCATATCGATACGATAACCTGCATCGATGCGGACGTCACCGTATGTGATCGGCAGTGCCACCTCGCAGCGTACGGGAATATTCCTGCGACGCATCTCATGGGTCAGACATTTTTGATAGACGGATTCCAGCAAACCCGGTCCCAGTGCGCGATGCACGGTGAGAGCGGCGTCTATAAGTCCTGCTGCAAGGTGTTCGATGTCGTGGTTCGATCCCATGGTCGGCCCTCGCGAACTTTGTGTCTTCGCGGTTGAATGAACGCGACCGTTTCAAACGTACGAAGCTCGTGGTGATCCGTGCAAACGCGGCCCATGTGTCGAGGCGATGTCGTGTTTCTACTATCCCCCGCCGTTCGAGGCCGTTATATTGACCGGACGATTTCCGCGATCATTCATGTCAGAGGAGGAAACCGCATGAACATTCAAGCAACGGCGGCATTCGAGGTCACGGGTTGGGACGGCGCGCCATACGACGAGCGGGCCGATGAACCGGTGCTCTCGCGCGCGACCATCACGAAAACCTTCACCGGCGAGGTGTTCGGCACCAGCACCGCGCAGTTCCTCGCCTGCCAGGCGGCCGACGGTTCGGCCGGTTACATCGCACAGGAACGCTTCGAGGGGCGCATCGGCGAACTGGCCGGCACGTTCGTGATGCAGCACGGCGGCATCCGCTCGGCCGATACCGCCGAGGCGTTCGGGCACGTGGTTCCGGGCTCCGGAACCGGCAGCCTGAGCGGTCTGAAGGGGCAGGTTCGATATCAGCACGACGAAGCGGGCGCCGTCTTCACGATCGACTACGATCTGGGGTGAGGCGCACGATCGGCATGCGACAGGGGGAGCACGGCTCCCCCTGTCGTGAGATCCCGATGCTGCGTGAGCGCACGCGATTGCTCAGCAGGAACTGACCAGGATGATCGGGCAGTCGCCCGGGCGCTGAACCAGCGTGAGGCAGATGATGACTCCCTCCGTGCAGAGATACTTGACCGGAGGGCCGTTCGGCAGTGCGGCGGTGGTGCCGCCGTCCAGCGACGCCCAGATGAGATCGCAGGGCACCGGCTTGCACGGTCCCGGCATCGGGAGAAAGCCGTCGCCGCACGCATCGATGGTTATCGTGAGCGCGTCGATCGGGTTGAGACAGTGCCAACCGGTCGTCAACTTCAGTGGGAAGCACTCCGCCGGAACATCGCACGTGACCGCCACGTGATACGTGCACGTCGGGCACTGTGCTCGGGCGGGGTTCCGGTTCGCCAGCGCTATCGCCATCACCGCAACCATGAGCATCGTACGGACCGTCCGTTGTTTCATATTCTCGTTCCCAATGTGATGAGGTGCGTCATCCACGTTCCGGAATATGTTCGACCGGAAATTCGTGGCAATAATTCATCGGTGTCCGGACGGATATCCCCGGTTGGTTCGCCGCCGAAGCATGATCCGACCCGCCGACCGATGTTCGACAAAGCTGGACGGTAGCCGCGTGGAGTGCCAGTACATCATCATGTACCTGCACATGTTTGAAACGACCTGAATGCACGTTGTCGACGGCATCACTCGATCGTTCGACGCACGGAGGCCGAACATGCGGCGTATCGAGTGCACATGATGATGAAGGGATGGACCGGTTTGCGGGCGACGTTCCCGGCACCGACGTTCGCCGGGTTTCCCTATCTTCACCCAACGTATCGCGCATGCCGCCGCTCCGCTTCGGGACATCCGATCACCTGCAGGCGGGCGTACCGGAATACATGAAGACCACGGTGAAGGTTCCACCATGCCGCTGAACGATCATCGACCAGAATCGGCGCTGTTGCTCGCTCACAACGAGCAGGCGGTGCGCGCGCTTCGCGTTCCGTCCGCCACCGAGCCGCTGCGCATTCTGGTGAGCGGCTGCCTGGCCGGGCTGCCGTGCGGCGTGGATGGAACGGACTACGGCATGGGGCACGTGCTGGATGCGATTCTCCGGTTGCCGACGGTTTCGGTGCTGGCCTTCTGTCCGGAGCATCACGGCATCGGGACCCCGCGCCGCATGCCCGACATTCACGGCGGGGACGGCTTCGATGTGCTCGACGGACGCGCGCGCGTCTACGACGAGCGCGGCGAGGATCTCACGCGGGGGATGATCGTTGGAGCACGGGCAATGCTCGATGCGGCGCGGCTGCAACGGGCCGAGGTTGCCATCCTCACGGACTTGAGCGCCGCGTGCGGCAGCCAGGTGATCTCCGACGGGCCGCGCCTCGTCCCAGGGCGCCGGTATCGCACCGGCGTCGGCGTTGCCACCGCGACTCTGCTGCGCGGCGGCATCGCCGTGGTGAGCCAGCGCGATCACCGCACGCTCGGCCGGCTGCGTGAGATCCTCACTCCAGGCTTCGTCGCTGATCCCGCGGCGATCGATCATCACGAGACTGCCTGGTTTCAGGAGTACTTCGCGCCCGCCCACGGCGAGGATCGTCTCCCCTGACGCTTCGGCCACCGCATCGACACACAGAGCAAACCCGCACCCCGCCCGCGGCGCGTCGGCGATCATGGGCCCGATATGACCATCACGTTCCGGACATCCACGCTCCCACCGACATCGAGGCCGACGGCCCGATCCCGATTCGGCAACGAACGTCGGCTCGGACGGCGTTCGTCGGCCATCGGACCACAATGCGGATAGAATCCCGGCGCCGCGTCCGAGGCGGCATCAGACCGAACCGGCCGCGCGGTCGGGCTCCGTCTCCTCCGTATCCCGGATCTCCATCGCATCGCGCGCTTCGATCATCAGTTCGTGATACGAGCGACCGGTGATCTTGCTTTCGAGCCAGGGGAGCACATCCCGCACCGCCGCCAGGCCGCTCTCCGGCGCATCCTCCGCGATCGCCGCCAGCTCGTCGCGCAGGCGCGCGAACTCCCGCATGAGATCGTCGCGTGTGGCAAGATTGGTCAACCTTCGCATCGAACGAAGGATCGCACGATCGACCTCCGTGATGCCGCCGTAGCAAGCGAGGAAGCGGTAGTTGGAGCGGATCACGTACGGGAGAAGCTCGACATCCCCCATGTCGTAGTGGATCATCAACTGCAGCAGGCGCGCGGTGCAGAGCGCGTCGTTGCGGAAGCCCGGCCGATAGTCGTTGATCACCGGGCGCAGCGTCTCGGCCGCTTCGTGCACCAGACCGTTGGTGAACTGCGCGGCGGCCAGCATCACCTGATGGCCCAGCCGCAACTGCCGCGTGAACGCGTCCTCCTCCTCACGACAGATCTCCTCGAGATCCGAGCCCAGCGCCGCGATCCCCACGTGATCGAAGTCCACCATCAACACGTCGAGCCGGCTGCTGAACGCCAGACGCGCGCGCCGTGCCAGCAACGCCCGGTTCGAGATCTGCAGCGCCTCCAGCTTCGCGGCGGTTCGCCGTGCTTCGGCGTAGCGCCCCACACGAAGCGAAAGAACCGTGTGGTAGTGCAGACGGCCCAGGTAGTTGAGCCGTTCGAGGCGCACATCCATCGGATAGGACTCCACCAGCGCAAGCGACTCCGCCGAGTGTGCATATCCCTGATCGTAGCGGCCGGTGAGCAGGTGGTAGGTGCGCAACGTCTCACGATGGAAGTTCCGCGCGCGCATGGTGGCCGGCGGCGACAGCATCCCCAGTGGTTTGCCGACGAGCTCCTCCAATCGCTCGGCCATCGCATGCGTGCGAGGGCCGCGGAGCAACAGCTCCATCGAGGCGCCGGCATAGACGTGCAGATGATCCCAGTAGTTCCCTATCGCCAGCCCCACCGCCTCCACGCGCTCCCGCCGTTCGGCCAGCGCCTCGTGGTCGACGGCGGCATATCCGTCACGTCGGTCGAGCTCCCATTCCAGGTGCGCGATCTCCAACTGCTCGGCCAGCAGCTCCTCCTCCTCGGCCCCGGCGCGCGCGCGGCGCAGACGCTCGCGCGCGGAATCGAACAGGCCGCGCCGCTTCAGAACCTCGGCGCTCTCGATCGCCGCGCGGATGTTGCCGCGACGCGACTCCACCGCATCGTACAACCGAAGCGTCCGCAGCAGGTGCTCGTACAAGTGGTTCTTCGTGACGGCGAGATGGCGCGCGAACGGCTCGCCCGCGACGGCCGCACGCACGGCCCGCTCGTCGTGCGTCCGCATCCCGGCGAGGACCTCGAAGAGCCGCAGGCAGCTCGTAGCCTTGCGCCCGAGCCCCGCCTGCAGCATCACGCGACAGTATCGTTTCTCCGCTCTGCCGAGCGACTCGATCAGCTGGTACAGATCACGCGAATCGGCCATGGTATCATTGTTCAAAGCCGTGGAAGATGGGCGCGCCGCCCCACCGGCGGACCGGATCGTGATGCCGTCGGCGAAGCAGACAAGCTCGTCTGATTCTTAACTATCCACACTTCATTTGTTCGCCCGGGACCGTACGCTACGGATATGTTGGATCGCAAACAACAGCGTTGCCGTGCATGCGCCCCACGGCCCGAACGCGGAGCATGGCTCACTTTCACCCGAACCGTTATGGACCGAATCATGAGATCTCCACGTTACTCCCGGCCCCCGGCGACATCGGCATTGCCGATCCTGCTTGCGATCATCGCGACATTGCTCCAAGGGCCGTCGGCCGTCGCCCAGCTCCCCGCGTGGACGGGAGCATGGAGTTACCCCGGAACCGCGAACGTCAGACCGATCGGGATCGGCGCCGACGCCATCGGCGAGGTTTTCACCAGCGGTTACAGCGTTGAATACCAGACCCCGGTTCCGCCGAGCCAGTTCATCGACTGCACCGCCCCCGACGGGCGGCCCCTCTGGATCCGGACGGCGATCACCGGAGCCCCCAACAGGCCCGGGGGATTCGCCGTGGACTCCGAGGGAAGCACGTATCTCGTCGGCACGTTCACCGGCCCAAGCGTCATCGTCGAGGAACCGCCGCAGTTCGTGCAGCTTCTCGTGGAACCGCTCGAGCAGGTCATCGTGATGAAGTACGACGTCGGCGGGAACCTCGATTGGTACAGGCTGATGGAATGCTCCGACTCCGTCAAGGCCTCCGGGATCGCGGTAACGCGCGACGGGATATGGATCGCCGGCTCGTTCACCGGCCGTCTGCGCGCGACCGGCGGACAGATCCAGAGCACGGGGAGGCGCGACGTGTTCGTGGGTGTATTGAATAACGACGGGAGTATTCGCCGGCTCGCACGTGAGGGAGGCGCCACCGACGACGACTGCGATGCGGTGGCGGCAG
>CAZJYH010000062.1:0-7536 GCA_964549365.1 uncultured Alphaproteobacteria bacterium | reverse complement strand
CCGGATCGGAACGTCACGATCGCGGGGCTGTTCAGCGGCACGACGAGATTCGGCGACAGCACGTTGACGGCGACCGGGCCGACGAACTTCTACATCGTGCGGTATCGTGCCGACGGTTCCGTGGCTTGGGCGCGGACCGAGGGGGGCGCGGCCTTCGAGCCATCCTTGTTTGCGGAACTGCCGTTGCGCCTGGCCGTCGACCGGACCGGTGCATGCTACGCCGCGGTCACCTACGACGGCGAACGCACGGTTCAGATCGCCGGGCAGACGTTCCGGCCGCCGGGGAATTTTCCGGAGGCGGACGCGGTGGTTGCGAAGTTCGGCGCCGACGGCACACCGGCCTGGGCGTTCGGCATCAACGGTCAGGTCATCCAGGAGGTGCGCGGGCTGATGGTCGACGACGACGGGAACGCCTACGCCTCGGGGTTCTCGCAGATACAGCCGGAGGGAACGATGTTCATTCGGAAGATATCGGCTGCGGGCGGGCAGCTTTGGCTCGCAACGGAGGCACGAGGCCCGGGGCAGGAGGATGCAACCGGCGGGCCGATGTGCCTCGACACAAGAGGGAATATCTTCGTGGCCGGAACGTTTTCGGGACGAGCGCTCTTCGGCGCGACATTGCTCGAGAGTTTCGGCAGCACCGACTCATCGGTAAACGGTTTCGACATGTTCGTCGCACGGCTGAGCGCGCGGAGCGGCGTGGCATTCGGCAACGTCGACGCCGATCGCGGGGCGGCGGCGTTCATGCTTGATGTACACGGCGGGACGCTTGCCGTGCGCGCCCGTCCCGGCGGCCCGGCCGTGTTGGACGCGGCACTCTATTCGATGCTCGGCCAACGCGTCGCACATGCCGACGATCACCGCAACGGTGCACTGGGCTTGAACACGAGGTCGCTGGCCTGCGGCTCGTATCTGGTGGTGGTTCACACGGCGAAGGGCATCGCCTCGCAGCCGTTCGTCATCGTGCGCTAACCTGCCTGGAGGCCGCGCGACGAACGGGTCCGGCCCGGCATCTCGGCGCCTCGCTTCGATTCGGTTCGAGGCGGGGCGCCGTTCGTTCCGGGTGTACCACCTCTCGACGACACGTCCCGTCGATGCCCACACGATCGGCGAACGCCGCGCGAGGCGATTGCGAATGAACGAGCCGGCGCGTTACATTTCGTCCCCATGCATGTCATTGCATGCCTTCGGTTCTCTCCCGATCCAACCGCTGGCGCACACCGTGGCGGGCCGTAACCGTGGCGGGCCCTACCTGACACGCCCGTGCGCCATCTTTCCCGATTGCGTTGTCACGACCTGTCGCCGTTGTCACTCCAATGCATCACAGGCGGCCGACCGCGTGAATCCCCCGGTCTCATTCACACCTCGACCAAACATCATGCGTACACACGATCGCCGTCGGAGCCGTCTCCTCGTCTCCCTTCTGTGCCTTGCGACGCTGCTGACCGGCTGCGGCGCTTCGAAGGTGAGCATCCAGCCGGACTTCAACCGGGCGGACCTGTATCAGCCCGACTTGAAGCGCGAAAGGATCTGCTTCGTGAAGGTCGAAGACCGCCGGGCCGACACGTCGACGCGCATCGGCAAGGCGCACGTGGGGATGTTCAACAAGACGGTACCATACTATATGGCGGGGAATCTCGCCGAGACCGTGAAGCGCATGCTGGACACGCTCGCGGGCGGACCGTGCGTGCGTGACCGTTCCGTCCCCATCTCGGTCAGCATCGATACGTTCGAAGTCGGTGAGCACTCGGCTCTGTTTTCCGAGGAGGCATACGGGAAGTTCAATCTGCGTTTCACGTATCCGATCTCGGCCGACTCGATCGGTGCGTTCGCGATCTCGTCGCGGCCGACGCGGTCCGCCGCGGATGCCACGGACGAGATCGAGCCGTTGATCTACAAGGGGGTGGCCGAGTGCGCGCGACTGTTCGTTGAGCAGGCTCTGGACAAGGCGCCGGGCGTGGTGATGGGGAGCGACTCGGCGCGGGCGGTGAACGCATCAGCCTCGGCGGTCACGCCGCCGGCACGCAATCCCGTCACCGCGGCGGACAAGGTGATCGCCGGCGAGAAGCAGCGCAACGGCAGGAACGAGCTCGGCGTGCATTACTCGAGCGGCGGCAAGATCACGGCCGGCATCCGCGCCACGTATGCCGTGATGACGGAGCAGGACAGTTCCAACTTCCGATGGGGCGCCGGTCTCTCGTTCACCCACAACGATATCACCAACGTCTCCGACGGGCTCGAGGGGAGCTTCTTCAACTTCGGCAGCAGACTGATGGGGAAATACTTCCTCGGCAAGGGGACATCGTTCTACCTGAGCGGCGCGGTCGGCCTGGTGGGCGGCACCGAGTCGATCAACTTCGGGATGAGCGTGGAGAAATCGTTTTTCATCGGACCGAACTTCGAGGAGATGATCGGCCTGACGCTGAATCGCCGTCTGTTCCTGGAGGCCGGCTCCTATCAACTCGTCTACTTCGGGTCGAAGCTCCTGCCGTCGGACATCGGCCTGATCGTCGGCATCGGCGTCGGGCTGTAGTGCGTGCGCGACTGTCGGAGCATGCGCGGCGGCGGGCTCCGCGCCGAAACCATCGATGATGCCGGATTGCCGGATGCGCGTAGATTTGCCGGCGAAGCGCGGCGTTCGTCGCAGACGGCGGCAACGCCAAACCGAAGCATCAGACACACCCCGATGGCTGAACCTCTGAAGAACAGTTTCGGCGCGGAGATCCCAAGAAGGATCGCCGCGATGATCACGGCCGTTCATCCGGCGTTCAACGCGCGCGCGTTCACCCGCGACGCGCTGCGCGGCTACGAGGAGCTGGATCTTCTCCCGCGCGGATGGAAGATCGCCCGGGCGCTGCGCGAGCATCTCCCGTCCGACTACGCCGAAGCCGCCGAGATCCTGATCGCATCGCTCGGCCCGAAGCTCGCCGCCACCGAGGGGAACGGCATGGCGCCGTTTCTGTATCTCCCCCACGTCTGTTTCGTGGCGGAGTTCGGGCTCGATCATTTCGAGGTTTCGATGCGCGCGCAGTACGAGATGACGCAGCGCTTCAGCGCCGAGTTCAGCATCCGCCCCTACATCGAACGATATCCCCGCGAAACGTTGGAACGCCTGCGAAGCTGGACGGCCGATCCCAGCGAGCATGTGCGGCGCCTGGTCTCCGAGGGGACGCGGCCGCGGCTGCCGTGGGCATCGCGACTGCGGGAGTTCCAGAAGAATCCGCGGCCGGTGCTGGGGCTTCTGGAGATGCTGAAGGATGATCCCTCGCTCTACGTGCGGCGCTCGGTGGCGAACAACCTGAACGATATCGGCAAGGATCACCCGGCGCTTCTGGTGGCCACCGCGCGGCGCTGGATGAAGCGGGCCTCCGAGGAGCGCGCGTGGCTGGTGCGGCACGCGCTCCGCACGGCGGTGAAGCGCGGCGACGCCGATGCGCTCGCCGTGCTGGGGTTCGCGGAATCGGGCGATCTGCTCGTTCGGAACGCATCGATCACGCCGGCGCGCCCGACGATCGGCGGCGCCGTGCGCGTCGAGTTCGACGTTGTGAACACGGCACATCGGGCGCAGAACGTGCTCGTGGATTTCGCGATCCACTTCGTGAAAGCCAACGGCACCGCGACGCCGAAGGTCTTCAAGCTCAAGTCCGTCGAGCTTGCGCCGGGGGAGGCCGTGCGCCTCAGCAAGAAGATCTCGCTGGCGGAGATGACCACGCGCAGGCACTACGCCGGAACTCATCGCGTCGAGGCGCTGCTGAACGGGCGGAGCCAGACGCTCGGCGCGTTCGAGCTCGAGGCCTGACGGCGCGCACGGCCACATACCGTGCGCCGTGCACCATTCAATCGAGGCATCATGATCATCCTCCTGTTCGGAGCAACCGGCGCGGCCGGCGGCGGCGTTCTTCGGGCGTGCCTTGACCACCCGGACGTGACCGAGGTGCGCGCGATCACGCGCCGTGCGCCCGCACAGCAGGGGGCCAAACTGCGCGTGATCGAACACCGGGACTTCCTGGATTACGCGGCCGTCGCCGATGCCTTCGATGGGGTCGACGCCTGCCTGTTCTGTCTCGGCATCTCCGCGACGCAGGTCACCGAGGAGGAGTATCGCAGGATCACGCACGACTTCGCGATCGCCGCCGCGCGCACTCTTCGCGAGCGGTCGCCCGGCGCATCGTTCCACTACATCAGCGGCGGCGGCACCCGACTCGACAGTCGCTTCATGTGGGCGCGCGTGAAGGCGGAGACGGAGCGTGAGCTGATCGGCGAGTTCGGCGCGGTCTGCTGGCGCCCGGCCGCGATCGACGGTGAGCCCTCGGCAAGCCTCGCATGGCAGTACAAGGTGCTGCGTCCGCTGGTGCGTCTGCTGAAGCCCTTCCGATCGTTCTACATCGACGCGAAGGACATCGGCCTTGCGATGTCGGCGGCGGCGCAGGAGGGGATGCGCGGGCGCATCTTCGAGAACCGGGAGATCCGCGACATCGCCGATCGCGCACGTGCGGCCGCCGTGGGCGGGCGGGGCGCGGAATGATCGCCTGACGCACAGAAGGGATCTCGCGCGGGGCGGCGCCTGATCGCCCAACAACTTTCACGGACCTTTCGGCCGCAAGGCGGCAGCGCGCGGATCGGAACGGAGCAATCGTATGATCACGATCTCGACGAACGACATCTGGCGCCAGTTCGGCGCGGCGATCGACATGCTCGGCAACACCCTGCGGCGATGCCCCGACTCGGTCTGGGGCACGGACGTGCACGAACACGAGTTCTGGTACATCGCATACCACACACTCTTCTGGCTGGATTTCTATCTGACGGATTCCCCCGAGGCGTATGCACCGTACGGATCGTTCGGCCTTGAGGAGCTGGACCCCGCGGGCGTGCTCCCCCCTCGCGTCTACACCAGGGAGGAACTGCTGGCATACCTCGAACATGGGCGAAGCAAGTGCCGCACGAAGATCGAGGCGCTCACGAACGAATCGGCGGCGGTGCGGCGCGTCTCCGGCTGGATGGACTTCAGCGCGTTCGAGCTGCTGCTGTACAACATGCGCCATGTGCAGCATCACACCGCCCAGCTCGCGCTGCTGCTCCGCCGGCGGATCGACGACGCCCCCGGGTGGGTCGGATTCGCGAAGGATGGATTGAGCGATGCGTGACCAACAGCGGCGCGGTGCCGGCCGATGCCCCGCCCCATCCGCCGAGGAATCATGAAGCGCTCGGAAATCCCGAACATACGACTGCACAACCAGCGCCTGCTCGGCGAGCCCTTCGAACATCCGGAGGATGCCGTGGCATGGCTTGGGGCGGTGCAGTCGCAGGATTACGCCGGCGCGAAGTGGGGGCTCGCCCAGCGGCTGAACGATACCGACGACGCGGCCCTCGATGCGGCATTCGACCGCGGCGCGATCCTTCGTACGCACGCGATGCGCCCCACCTGGCATTTCCTGGCGCCCGCCGATATTCGCTGGATCCTTGCGCTGACCTCGCCGCGCGTGCACGCGCTGTGTGCCTATCAGAATCGCAAGCTCGAGTTGGACGCTCGGCTGCTCGTGCGCTGCAGCAACCTGCTGGTCAGGGCATTGCGCGACGGCCGGCAGCTCACCCGCGACGAGCTGCGCGCGCGTCGTGGCCGACGGCCCGCGCATGGCGCAGATCGCGATGTACGCCGAACTGGAAGGGCTGGTCTGCAGCGGACCACGCCGCGGCAAGCAATTCACCTACATGCTTCTGGACGAACGTGTTCCACCCACGCCGTCGCTCGATCGCGACGCGGCGCTGGCGGAGCTGGTGCGCCGGTACTTCACCAGCCACGGGCCGGCCACGCCCCACGACTTCGCGTGGTGGTCCGGGCTGAGCGTGACCGAGACACGGCGTGGGCTGGCGATGCTTGGGAAGGAGGTGGTGAGCGAGCCGGCCGACGACGAGATCTACTGGTTTGCGCCGAACGTTCCGCGCGGGCGTCGCGGCATGCGCGCGCACCTGCTGCCGAACTACGACGAGTACGGAAGCTATCGCGAGTACAGCCTGCTCTTCGACCGAGCCGAGGCGAAGAGCATGGTCTTCACGCACAATGTCGTGATCGGCGGGCGCGTTGTCGGAACGTGGAAGCGCACACCGGCGAAGCATCGAGCGGTGGTCGAGATGAAGACGTTCGCGCCCATATCCGGCACCGCGCATGCGGCGGTCGACGCCGCGCTTCGTCGATACGGTCGATTTCTGAATCTGCCGATCGAACTCCGGGAATAGTCACCCACGCCCGTGTGCCCCGTCCGTACGGCGTGCGCACGGCCTACTCAATCCATCGAAGGCACATGGCATCGTATCACGAGAGCATCACCGAACAGCAGGCGGAGCTGATCCGCAATGCGCCGCTCTTCTTCATCGGCAGCACGGACCCCACGCTCGGCGCGGGTCCGCATGGGATCGGCCCGGTGAACCTTTCGCCGCGCGGCGGCGTGCCGCTGCACATCATCGGCCCCAATCGCGTGGCATTCCTCGACTACGCCGGAAGCGGCAACGAGACCGCACGCCATGCCGCGGCGGGAGGCCCGGCAACGATCATGATCTGCTCCTTCGAGGAGGGCGACGCGGCGATCGTGCGACTCTTCGGCCGCGCGCACGTTACGCCGCTCGCCGAGTCACCGCTCGCCTCGTTGCTGAGCGAACACGCCGCGCGCGAGATGAACGCGCCGATGCGACAGGTGATCGAGCTGGAGATCGACGGAACGACCACCAGCTGCGGCTACGGCGTACCGGTGATGGAATTCGTGCGCGACCGGCGCGTCGTCGACCGGGGGCGTCGGTACAAGCCGTAATCGGCATGCGCTCGCCGGCAAGGCCGAGGCGCATGCCCGAACCGTCTTCGCCGTCTGGGCACCCTGTCCCGTGCGACTTCCAGGGGAAGATTTCCGGCAGCGTCATTACACATAATCGGAGCAAACCATGACGTTCTCTGAACTCTATTTCTCGTTCGAAGGGCGCGTCAGCAGGCAGACCTATTGGCTGAAGGGTTTTCTCCCCGCGGTGGTCGGCACGATCGTGATGGCCGGCATCGCATCGCGAGAGGAATCGGCATCGCGCTGTTCATCATCGGGATGCTGTTCATGATGTTCGCGCTTGCGGCGGTCGAGGTAAAGCGGTGGCATGATCTCAACAAGTCGGGCGCGTGGTACTTCATCGGATTCGTTCCGTTCATCGACGGACTGTGGAAACTGGTGGAGTGCGGATTCCTCCCCGGCACCGAGGGCGAAAGCGATTACGACCCCGATCCGCTCGGCAGGGAGAGTGATTTCATGGAGATCGAGTAACACGACCATGGAGACACGCGGAACCGCGACCGCCTGCGGTTCCGCCGCTCCATTCCGATCCCGACCAACCGAACCGGCGCCCCCCTCGCGAGCGGAGCCAAGGAGCATCGTTCATGTCGAAAGCAGTCCAGGAATAGGCCTTGTTGCACAATTGCCGGCCAAGTGCGCAGGATCGTGCCGGGTGGTTAACGTGGTGGTTGCGTCCCTCCCCTTTTCTAAAGGGGAGGTCAGGAGGGGT
>CAZJYH010000061.1:0-13678 GCA_964549365.1 uncultured Alphaproteobacteria bacterium | reverse complement strand
TGGTTACCGTCGGCGATGGGGGACCCGCCGGGGTTGGTGAGGATCCCCTGGTAGCTGATCTGCCGCGGGGTCTGCGCCTGCAACGGCATCGAGATCATTCCAAGCGTGAGCGCCGCCAACAGCATGATGTAGCGGGAGACATTGGTATTCATGGTCGGTCCGAGTTGAGTTCGTTGGTTATCTGTTTCGTCGTATTGCCATGCGTTGCCGTCGTCACTTCACCACGACAAGGCGAATTGCCCGGCTCGTGGTGCCGGTTTCCAGTTTCGCGATGTACGAACCGCTTTCCAGTTCGAACCCGCTGAGGGTCACCGCAAGCGCTCCTGCCTCGCGATCTCCGTCGACGAGCGTCCGCACCGCGCTGCCGAGGCTGTTGTACACCGTCAGCCGTACATGGCCGCTTTGCGCAAGGCGCAGGCGGATGGTCGTTGCGGCGGAGAACGGATTGGGTGAGCAGCTCAGCTCCGCGGATGCCTCACCGGTCACATATTCCTCGCGAACGGATCCGGGCGTTGTCGTCACGTCGATGGTGTACCAGAAGCCCTGCCAGGCGTTCGCGTTCGACGCGCCGGCCGGCCCGATGATCGGCTGCCCGAGGGTGCCGACCAGAACCGTGCTTCCGGAGATGGCGGCGGTGCCGCCGGCGCCGATCACGCCGCGCACGCTGGTCTGGGCGCCGGCCACATACGGAACGGCGGCGGCCATGCATCCCACCAGCCCCAACAGGAGGGTGCAAAATCGTTTCATAGCGAGACCTCCTCTCGACTTGATTGTGTTGGACATCTGTTCAGTCCGTCAAATGCGGGCGCTGACGCCGCGCAAACTCTATCGATGGGAAGGATGATGGTGGATGTCCGATTTCGATCCATCCGACGATCACCCCAATCGGCAACATGTTTCGGTCCACGCCCATCCGCCGCGGCCGTCAACGGACGGCACGATTGCGGTGACGGTAGCATTCCGGCCGATCCTGGTCGATGAACGCTACGCCCACGGCATGAGGTGAGGGACGGTTTTGGCAGATCGAGTGTGGGGAGAGCAGTGCACCGTGTGTGCGCTGCATCCAGCGGCGGCAATATACATACACGGACGCCGCGTTCGGTGGTAGTAATCGCATGACGGCGGGGAAGCCCGTCCGCGCCGCCTCGTCCCGTGCGTGGGCGCGCAACCTTCGTTGATATTGTGCGCCGTGCTCGCTACCGCCTCAGTGCGCGCTACTGCTTGATCACCCAGACGTTGAAGCGCGAGTCGACGGCGATCGGGCTGCCGTTCTCGTTGACGATCCGCCAACGGCGCCGCCCGGCGACATACTGCACACCCACCGGACTGTTGTTGTAGACCGTCGTGTCGCCGTCGGCGGCGGTCGGGATATTGTGTGTCACGATGATGATCGCGCTGGGGTCGTCGTTGATGAGCGGGTTGTTCAGCTCGGAGCTGTTCGGGCTCATCCGGTTCTCGGCCGTGCAGACATGCACGAAGCCGGGGCGCGCCGATCCGCTGACACGCACCGCACCTCCCGGAATATCGAGCGCCGTTCCGACGCCGGGGCCGCTGTAGACGGCGCGCACGCCGGTTCCCGACGGCAGCGCCGTTTCTCCGCGCACCCCTTCGGCGTGGCGCGGGGTTGTGCCGTTGCCGCCGACGTATCCATAGACTCCTGCGCCCGTCGCCGATTCGCCGTAGACGCCGGTGCCGCCCCCCGCCTGGTATCCGGCCACACCGATGCCGTTGTCGTTGGTGCTCTCGTTGACACCGCGCACGCCGGCGGAGTATGGACCGGCCGCCTTGATCGCGACGCGCCCGAGCACGCCGGTCGGGCCCTCGGCGGCGGTGCCGTCGTCGACGCCGTTGGTGATCCCCTCGAGCGCGGCGGATGGGTTTGCGGCGTTGGTGATCCGGAAGCTCGCCGCCACGCCGCTGCCGATCTGGTCGATGTCGATGCCGCTTCCCGCTCCTGTCGTGAAGAGTTTGAACGCGGCCGCGGTCCCGGAATAATAGGTGGAGAACGGGAGCGTGAACCCGCTTCCGAACGTGTTCACGGTGATCACACTGCCGTTGCGCGTGATTGTGGTATTGCCGGTCCCCTCCAGCGTGATAGGCCCCGTTGCGCCGTTGACCGACGTTCCGTTCAGAGCATACGGCACGGAGCTCAACGCCGTTCGCGGAGTCAGCTCGGCGCCCGCATCCACCGATATGCCCAGAAAGTACGGCTCACCGAACGTGAGCGAGGGGGGGAGTGGTGTGACGGCGCCGATCTCCATATTGAACAGTCCGTGCGCCGTGGTCACCGTTTGCTCCTCGGTGAACAGCGCGAGCCCGCCGGCCGTGTACAGGCGCACGACGAGCGTATGTGAACCATCGCTCACCGGCGACCCGTCCGGATTGGCGAGCATCCCCTGGTAGCTGATCCGTCGCGGCGGTTGCGCGTGCGCGTCGAGCCCGCAGAGCAGGCCGATGCATGCGCAAAGAAGAGCCATCGTGCTGTATCGTACCATCATCATCAAGCTGCATTCGGGAGTAAAAACGGACAGGGGACGTCGACTACCGGGAGTCGGGGCGCCGGGCCTTCGCCCATGAGGACGGGGAGCGCGACGCGCGATCCGCCGAGCGATGTCGGTGCCCGTCTCATGGTCGCCGGTGCGATCATGAACCGGACCGTTGCGAGCGAGGGGTGTGCTGCAGGGGTCGGTGCTACAAGCGTAGCGGCGAAATATAGGGAAACCGACGACAAAAGGAGCCTGTCGGGCTCGATAGAAACGCGGGCAGACGGGATGCGTTTCGTTCGCGGCGCGCCGGTGCCCGGCACATGGAAGGGACCTAGTGCGTCAGCGCGAAGACGATGATGTTCGTGCCGATCTTCAGCGCGGCCTCGCGCTTCTCCGGAGGGTCGTTGTGAGCATCGGGATCGGCCCAGCCGTCGGACGGATTGGTCTCGTACGTGTAAAAGACGCAGAGGCGATCCTCCGATGTGAACAGCCCGTAACCGCGAGGCACCTTGTTGTCGTGCTCGTGGATCTTCGGAAGGCCGTTGGGAAAGTCGTAGAAGGAGTGATAGATCGGATGCGAGAACGGGAGCTCCTGGAATTCCTGCCCCGGGAACACCTTCCGCATTTCACGGCGGATTGCCGTGTCGAGACCGTAGTCGTCATCGATGTACAGGAATCCCCCCTTGTTCAGATACGCACGCAGGCGTTGCACCTCCGGCTCGGTGAACGCCACGTTGCCGTGCCCGGTCAGAAACAATAACGGGTAGCCGAAGAGATTATCGCCGGCGATATCCACATACTCGAATGTCGGGCGCACGTTCATGCCCGTGACACGACGCAGATATTCGAGCATGTTCACATCGGATGACTGGTCGTTGTACCAATCGCCGCCGCCGGAATACTTCAATCGTGCGATCACGAACGCGCTGGATGATGCCCGGTTGAGGCTCCCACCGGTTCGCGGGATATCGGGCGCCCCCTCCTGCGCGTAGAGTGTGAAATGCATCACCGCCGGAAATGATGCCAGCAGCAGGAGCATGCGGAGGCCTATTGCGGAGTTCGTCTTCATGAGGTTCAATAGTACCGCGGGAATCGTTCCGGAAAAAGTGCAACGTGCATCGGTTGCGTTCATTGCTCGCACGGTGTCCGATGTTGGCAAGAGATAATACGGGCAAACGCTTCGTCGTGTCGTAATGGATATTGCGATACGACGCTTCAAAATGGCGCCGATTCGGCGGATTGCCGTATCGAGCCGCGTCCGGCGGATCATGGGTAACATGATCGTACACCAAAAGAATATTTGCGCACTATGGGTCATTACGATATATTGCGCTTCTGTATCGGTTAGTGCACACACCCGGAATCTTCGACGTGCACGCCCGATACCCGGAGTCCTACCGACCCACGGATGTGTTGCTTGGCGGCGACGCATTCTGTTGCCTGTGAAGGTTCCTGAGCAGGCACCCCCCCTCCTTCATGTACTGAAAAAACGGAGATCGTTGATACGGCAGATCGTTGCGCGATTCTGCTGTAGGTCATGTATTGCATTTCCGCATGCAACTGTGCACACGGAGGTAAGCCGTGTGCGTTTGATTCATAACGACAACAATGCGGAACGAGAGAGGGGACGCTCTCGGCTGCATTGAACAACCCGGAGGATTTTTTCATGGTCCAAGAGCCCGGGCGAACGCACTTTCGCGTTCGCCAGTTCCTGTTATTGTCCGCACTGATTTTCGGCGCGGGCATCCTTTGTACGCCTGAGGCGACAGCACAGACCAACTACACCTGCTTCCCGACCTGTAGCGAAACGGATGGCCGCATGCTTTCGATGGCAAGCACCAACCTGAACACGCTCTCGGGACAGGAGATTCTGTTGACGGTCGTCTCTCCTTCCACCAGCAGCACGCTTGAACTCGGCATCTTCGACGGCGAGACCGGCAAGACCACCGTTGGTGGTCCGGTCGGCGGGCGTTGGGATATCGGCAGCGTTCAGCTGATCTACACGCTCTTTGCCGATCCGAATGCCAATGGAACCGGTACAACGCAGGTTGCCGAGTGGAGCGGCGATTCCATGCCGGACAACGGCTGGTTCAGCGCCGTGGTCAACAACAACCCGGCGGCACGCACCGCGAGCGGCGCGTATTACTATGTGCTGCGCGTCCGCACGCCGGACATCGGCATCCAGCACTGGAGCAACTTCAAGGTTCGTACCGACGGCGTCGTGTTCCTGCGCCCCGGCCAGACCTTCTCGATCACCGCCCCGCTGCCGAACCTGGCATCGGCGCAGGTCGTCTACCCAAGCTGGCCGTCGACGGCCACGACGACGTACGACGGCTCATGGTCGTTTTACCTGTATGTCCCTGCCCCGCTGACCGATCTGACGATCTGGGACGGTGACCTCGACTACGGCGACTTCGAGTGCATCAGCAACGATGTGGACGACGATGACACGCCGGGCGGCGGGCTGCCGGCATTCGTGCCGCCGAGCACGTCGGCCGTTCCGGAGGGGATCGCTCAGTCGGCGATCCACTGCGCCAACGGCGACACCGCCACCGCGAATCCGACCGACGACAGCCAGTCGCCGATCCTTCGCCGTTCGCCGAACGTCTACTACGAGATCGTCGATCCGGACGGCGTGGCCTATGTGAACGGCAACCCCTCGGGCAATCTCGAGTGGGAGCAGTTCCACATCAGCACCCAGCCGTTCGATCGTGCCACCATGGACTATCACGCAGACGCGTTGCCCGCCGGTACGTATCAGTTGAACGTGTACGGCATGGACCTGCAGAATCTCGACGCCTTCCGCTTCCCGCAGGGGGGTGTTGGGGTCACACCGTTCCTGATGGGCGTCGACACGGCCGGCAGCCCGGTAATCCCGCCGCCGCCGGTTGCGCCCGATACGGCCTCGGTGTCCGGCAAGGTCTACTTCGATCTCAACTCCGACGGCTTCTTCGATACGCCCGACTTCGGCATTGCGAGCATCACGGTGGAGGCGTTGGTTGACTACAACAACGACAACACGCCCGACGCCACGCTCACGACGACCACCGACGAGAACGGCAACTACGAGTTCTCGCGCCTTCGCAACGCGAACGTGACGCTCGTGGTGGACTCGACGGAGATCAGCACGAACGCCGTGCCGACGGGTGATCCGGACGGTACCGGCACTCGCAGCAGAGCCACCGTTACGATCGACGCCGCGCATCAGGCGTTGTCCGGACAGAACTTCGGCTACCATCAGAATCTCTCGGCCGTGATCAACGGCATGGACACGCTGATGGCCTCTACGAACTCCACGTACACCTCCACGGTGAACGAGCCCGGCGTTACCTATGCCTGGACGATCAGCGGACCGGCCGGCATCGTCGGCGCTTCGAACGAGGCCCAGGTGGACATTCACACCAACACGTTCGGCACGTTCACGCTGACGCTGACGATCTCCAAAAACGGCTCCGTCTACAAGGCGAAGAAGCAGGTGGTGGTGATCGGCGTCGACTTCGTGTTGTTCGCCTACAAGGATCTCGAGTACGACGGGCGTTGCGGCAGCGACACGAGCCGCGGCCAGATCTACGGCAACATCGGCGTCAACGAGCCGGCAACCGGCGGATGCCGTACGGCTCCCAACCTCACCGTCGGCAACACCGGCTGTTCCTCGAACCCGGCCTTCCTGGGCGACGGAACGCGCATCATGGGCGACTATGTTGACCTCAGCCGCTACACGAACTACTGGGATCTGTATGCGAACCGTCAGACCGGTTCCACCAGTCAGGCCACGAAGCGCGGCACTGGGCCGACGCCGTTCGCGTTGCCGGTCTTCAACTGCTATGATCTGCCGAGGATCCCGAGCTTCACGTACAACTCGAACAACATCTCGGTCGGCACGAACCAGACGCGTACGCTGGCTCCGGGCCGTTACGGCAGCATCACCGTGAACTCCGGCGGTGTGCTCAATCTGCAGAGCGGTATCTACAACATCAAGTCGCTCCGCGGATACAACAACGCCACGATCAACACCGTGCCGGGCACGAAGGTGCGCATCAGCCGCGACCTGATCATCGCAACCAACGGCTATGTCGGTCCGGACAACGGCGCGCTCTTCATCGTTCGCTCCGACGGCGTTTCCTGCGGTGCTCCGACGGTGTCGTTCGGCTGCAGCAGCGAGTTCCACGGCCAGGTGCTTGCGCCGAACGGCACAATCACGCTCGGCACTTCGAACGACCTCACCGGCCGCTTCTGGGGATACCGCATCGACGGCGGTTGCAACACGAACATCATGTACTGGAGCCCGGTTGCTCTCAACACCCGCTATAACAACGACGGCTTCCAGAAGAAGCTCTTGACCGGGGCGGTGACCGGCGATGCCTCCGCATCGATGATGAAGCAGAGCTACCCGAACCCGTTCAGAAGCTCGACGACGGTGGGCCTGACGCTGAACGAGGAGAGCACCGTGACGCTGCGCGTGGTGAATGCCTCGGGGAAGGAAGTCCGCACGCTCCTCGAAGGCGCCGTGGTGGCCAAGGGTGAAACATCGTACAGCTGGGACGGCCGCGGCTACGTGGGGGATGAGCTCCCGAGCGGAACGTACTTCTTCTATCTCCAGGTGGGCGACCATGTGGAGGCGAAGCCGGTGGTGCTTGCGCGCTGACGGCGCTCGAGCGCAACGGTGGTTGCGTTGATGACATACGGCGAGCCCCTTCGGCATTCTGCCGAAGGGGCTCGTCTCGTCTTGGACGGCCATTGTGCCGAACGTCGGGTCGAGTTGGGCCGGACTTGTGCTTTTTCTACTTGTGGATGTTGATGCGCACCCGAACGTTCACGCTGTCGCTCCGGAGCACCGGAAGCGGGCGCCGGGCCGGCCGTGGTACCGCGGCCGCGGTCGGGCTCTGCGGCTCGATCGGATGGACGTTGTCGTCGGCCGCTGCGTCGGCGGAAGACCGCACGCGGTCGGCGTCAGGCGGCGCCGTTTGAACGCCGCCTCGCTTCGCATCAGGGCTCGTCCTGTGCTGCGGCGCGGCCGTCTCACGGATTTGTGACTCCGTCGCCGGATCCTCGCCCTGTGCGACGGCGCGTTTTGTCGTGCCGGGGACGGGCATCGCCGCCGGCGTGCCTGGCTGGCGCCGAGCGGATGTCGTCCGCTCCGTTCGATAGCGATCGTCCGCGACGCCCGCCGCAGAGCCGCCCGCCGCCGGGCGTTCGGCAAGCTGCGTTGCGATGACCACCGCGCCCACGCCGAACACGGTGAACAACGTGGCCTTCGCAATCTGCGAGATGCCCGCAGTGGTCCCCTTCAGAACACTGGAGCTCTTTGCAGGGGGGAGCGTCGCAAGGATGGCCATCACACGCTTTCGCGTGAACGCGTGATCCGGTGCCGGATCGGGCCGATTGCGTTGCTCGAACGTGTGGCGGATCAACTGCTCCGCCTCGAGCAGCCTGCGCAGTCCGGCGTCGCACTCGAGCCGCTTCCGGAACGCGGAGGCTTCCTCCCCGGGCATTGTGCCGTCGAGGTACCGCGCGATCGCCTCGCGCCGCCTTCTATCGGTCATGACGACCTCCCCGGCCGAGTTCGTTCTTCTTCGACAGCGCGCGGATCGAACGCTCCTCGACATCCAACATCTTCGCGACGATCGTGCTCAGCCGTGCTCGTGCTCGCGATGCCCGTTTCCATATCGCCTCACTGGATTTCCCAAGCATCTCCGCGACCTCCTCGAGTGAATAGCCGCTGTATGTGTGCAGGATCAACACTTCACGGTAATCGAACGGGAGCTTCTGCATTGCAAGCAGCACCATCTCCTCGCGTGCCGATCGTTCGTGTGATGTGTCGTCGGGGAGTTGCATCGTGCGATCATCGATGGCGCTCAGGCGTTTGCGCCCGCGAATGTGATTCAGTGACAGGTTGCGGACGATCGTCACGAACAACCCGATCGGATTGGCCACCCTTTTCGGCTCGATGCGAAGGCGCAGGATGCGCTCCCACATCTCCTGCGTGACGTCCTCGGCGGCCTCGCCGTCGCCGACGATTCGAAGGCTGTAGGTATACAGCCGGTGGTTGTGCTGATTGAACAGATCGACAAACGCCGCGTCGTCGCCGGCGATGAACCGGTCCAGAAGCGCCGCACTCGAGTTTTCGGTCGAGGACGCCGGTTGATCGGCCGTTGCCGGATCCTGGGGTGGAGCGGTCGTGGCCCATACACGGGCCGGCGAGGCTGCCCGGGATGCGATTGCGAAGTGATACTGGCTCATGAAGTTGAGAAAAACCGCAGTTCGATCTCGTTTCGACTGACACACGGGGGGAGGGATACCTGACACCCGGCCGGATTTCATACACCGGATCGTCGGGACCATCCGGTCAGGAACATCGATAGCGCGGTGTCATCCCTCCGCCTCCCCATCGTGTCGTCAGGTACGGACATCGATTCAACGATCTCGGCCGATTCGGCTACGTTGCGTCCTCCCGTGGGATTCCGTCTACCATATCGTTGTTCAGTGGTGCCGATGCCGACGATCGTCGCGATGATCGCCATCCTCGTCTCCGTAATGTCATTCGGCACGGCCCTTCGCGCTCAAGGCTTGCCGTCGATCGTGTACGGTGCTACCGCGGCGGCCGAAATCGGCACCGCCGTCCCCGTGGCAGGATATTTCTCGTATCGCAGGTTGTCCGTCCGCATCGAATCGGTATGGGCGAACGGCTACGTCCTGTTCCCGTCCCTCTTCTCCGACCGGACGGGGCTCTCGACAACGCTCGGATTCGGGCGGCAGAGGCTGGAACTCACCGGCACCGGCATGCGCCCGTTGGTGAATCCGGGGAGCGGCGCAATCGATGCGGTGCTGCAGTCGTGGCAATACGGTGGTTTCTCCTATGCGTGGCAGGGCGATCTCCTCGCGTACGTGCGCCCAACGTCGCGGGTCCGACTGGAGGCCGGTGCGTGGGGGTCGTACGCGTTCATGCCGACCTACGAGCTGCGCGACATGATCGTGGCTCCGGACACGGCGCGGTATCCGGACGGAACGAAGGAGCGGACGCAATCGGCGGTCGACGATTTCGATGCCGCGGTCGGTGGGGTCGGCGGGATGCTGCGCGTGACCGTCGAGATTCCGTACGGCGCTCTGTCCCTCGTTCCATCGGCGCACGTACGGCTCGGCACGTTGTTTCAGGCGAACCGGCAGAATGTCGCCGCCGTTGTCGGAAGCGTCGGCATCGGGTTCGGGATACTCTTCAACGGCCCCGGCGTATTCTTTCCGGACGACGCCCCCACTGCCGCGCCGACGTTGCCCGACTCCGCGATCGTGCCGAAGGCCGTCGACGCGCCGCCGGAGGATGTCGGCAAACCCCTGGCCACCATCGACCTCTATGGTACCGATCGTGACGGGCGTCGGTGCGATTCGTTTCTCGTCCGGGAACAGCGCACGCTGACGCGGATCGAGGTTCCGCTCGCGCGCGCGATACCGTTTGAATATGGCGTCGCGATCCTGCCCGCCCGCTATGCCGGACGTACTGCGGCAACCCGTGCCGAATTCTCCGAGGATACGTTCATCGGTGCCGGCCCCGATCGGATCGAGGATCAGTCGTTGGACGTGCTCGGGATGCGATTGGCCGCCTCGAAATCCGGGACGATTCGGCTGATCGGCGGCAGCGCGCCGGGCGAGGCCCCGAGGCTTGCAGCGATGCGCGCGGCGGCGGTGCGCGCCTATCTGGAGGAAACATGGGGTGTGGGAGCGCGGCGGATTCGGATCGGTTCGGAGCCGGGGCTTGGCTCCGAGGTGCGGATCGTGCCGGAGACGGCGGAGCTTGCGGCGCCGGTAACGGCGGCATGGGTCGAGGAACGCTTCGATGTCCCGGTCGTCGGGCTCGATCCGGTCATCACGGCCTCGGCCGGGCTGCGCGACTGGCGCGCCTCGGTGTTCTACAACGGACGGGAGATCGGCTCGGTGCGCCGTGCCGACACCGGAGGGCCTGCCATCGACGCGGGAGTTGTGATGCGCGATCTACGGCAGCAGCCCTCGGCGGTGCTCTCGGCCGAACTGTTCGTGGAGGACTCCGCCGGCCGGGTCGCCGTTGCTCGAGATACCATGCGGGTGCTCCCGGTTTCCCCGCCTGCCGGGAACCTCGAAGGAGGCGTACAACGGAGCGTGAGCCGCTATTTCCTTGCCGAGGAGAGCGGGAAACAATGGGATGCGACGATCGAGAGGATCATTGCCGCCGTTGCCGGGAGCGCCACCGTTCGCATCGCATCCCCACATACCGCGAAGGTTGCCGGGATCGAGACCGCCGTGCGCGATGCCGCGCGACGCCACCGAAAGAATATCCTGATTGAGACCGTGCCTGCCGCCGGCAGCGGTGCGGCGACCGGCCGGATCGAGTTGACGGTGTACGAGGAGTGAACCCGGCGAGATCGTGCGGTGATGGGCCACGGGACTTCTCCGCACGGGACCTCTCCGCGCGGGGCGTATGCCGGCGATCGCGGCAGCCCCGTCCGCCTGTGAAAAAATGTTGTCGGCCGCCTGTAACTATTTCCATGTCCGTCGGGTTCCCGTACCAGCAGTTTACCGACAGGAACAACCCCGGTGCCGTCGGCACCGGAGATGCGCGTTCAGATGGACAAGCGTGTGCAAACACGCGATGCCTGTCTCGCGGCGTCGAGGTTCTCTCGATTCGCGGTTTTGGATTTGATTTGGTGAGAATCACGAAAGGTTCCCTCCGTGATTCTCGTTGTCGCATCCAAAGATCTTTCGTAAACTGTAACGCACTGTCCCCTGTTTGTTACGTTGGTAACCGGATTCCCGACAGAATTCGTGTTGTAGCGCTGGAGACCGAATCATCTCATTCGCAAGCGACCACCGCGTGGAGCATCGTCCGTTGCTTCCCCGCGGGACGGCGTATTCACGGCTGAACAGGGCCGTGTTTGTCGTGTTGTGCCCACTTCCCTATGGACCGAACGTTGATTCGGCGTCATGCGAGGAGGTGCCGGCATGTCGAGCGAATGAGCCTCGAACAAGACCATCACCCGCCCCCCCAGTCGGTCTGATTACGATTGCACTCATTGGTTCTTGAACTTCATAACCCGGGAGTTTTTACGATGCACAAGCGGATTCCCTTACTCCTGTGCGGGTTGCTCTTGTTGGTGCTGGCGCCGAATGCGTTCGGCCAGTTGGGCAACTATACCTTCACGTACAGCACGGGCGCTTCAGCGGTCAGTCTCGGCGCACCGAACGTCCTCTTTGACGGTCTGCAGCGCGCCGGATCGGGCGGCTATGTGAACGGCACGTCGTCGGCTTTGCCGATCGGCTTCACCTTCGGCTTCGGAGGCAACAACTACACCGATTTCTCGGTCAGCACCAACGGCCTGATGGGCCTTGGCCCCTTACCGGTTACGGCGTCCAACTCCAACTCACTGGCCGGTTCGCCGTCCTACCCGATTCTCGCTCCCTTCTGGGATTACATGCGTGTTTCCGGCGGCGTCAGCTTCGGATATTGCGGCCAGCCGCGCGTTGCGTATCAGTTGACCGGCTCCTCTCCGAACCGCGTGCTCGTGGTTGAGTGGCGCCAGATCGAAGTATCGCCGTATACGCCGGCGTACGGAACGTTCCAGGTGCGTCTGTACGAGTGCACGAACAAGATCGAGTTCTTCTACGGTACGATGAACTCGTGCGATCCGTGCCAGGGCTACGGCTGCCGTACGACCTCCGCGTCGATCGGCATCGCAAACAATCAGACCTCGTACATGAGCGTTACGCCGGTCTCCGGCAATGCCAGCGTCAGCACCGGCGTTGCCAACAACGCGTTCAACCTGAACGCTACCGCGATCGCGTTCGGCACGCTCTACACGTTCGCACCCCCCGTCGGCCCGATTCTCACGGGTCGCATCGGCCCGACCAACGGCGGCACCGCCACGATGGCCAACGGCGATACCTTCTTCAACGGCTTCGTCCAGCAGTACCCGAGCTCGGTCACCTATCGTCCGTTCGAGATCAAGTCGTCGAACCCGACGTGCGGTCTCACCTACACGGCCACGATCACCGGCCCGAACGCCTCGGAGTACGCGTTCGTGGCGACGGGCAATCAGACGTTGAACCGCACGATCACGACGCAGATCGATACGGTCGCGATCACCTTCACGCCGGCGAGCACGGGCCTTCGGACCGCGACGCTGACGCTGACGACGCCGAGCGGCTTCATCCGCACCTATAATCTCGCCATCCGCGTTCCGCTGGTGAACTACACCGGCAACATTCCGCAGGGTGGTACGGTGAACATGTTCACGGGCGATACGCTCTTCAAGGGCATTCCGGTGTTGCGCCGCACGACGCAGTGCTTCACGCCGTTCTCGTTGTTGAACGTGAGCCCGGGAAGCCAGCTGATCGACTACACGATCAACGACCCGTCCGGCCAGTACTCGATCTCGCCGGATACCACGCTCGGATCGAACGGAACAACCGCACCGCGCATCTGCTTCGCCCCGACGGGCTTCGGCCCGCAGTCGGCGACGCTGGTGGTGAACGCCGGCGGCGAAATCCGGACCTTCACGCTCTATGCGATCAGCGCCGCCCCCGGCGGTGACCTTCGCATCGGCGGCGTGCCGATCGACACCACCTTCCAGCTCTTCCGCAACGTCTACGGTTGCGTGGGCGAGGAAGTACAGTCGATTCCGATCACGATGGTGAACACGGGCTACAATGACTACCAGATCGACAAGGTGGAGTTCTACCAGGTCGACAGCATCTACGGTCAGGGCGTGCCCAAGTATCCGTATCTGCGGGACGGACAGGGTGCGTTGATTCCGTCGTATGAGTACATCATCACCGATGTTCCCACCCGCGCGCCGTATCCGGCGAACGTGGTGAACTTCCCGATCGTGGTGCCGCAGGGCGGCCAGCGTCAGCTGTATCTGTCGTTCATCGGCGCGCGTGCCGGCAAGCGTTTCGCCCGCGCGGTGATCCGCACCAACGGCCAGTCCAGCTCGGGCATCGATACCAACGGCGTTCTCACCGAAGGCATCGTTTCCTTCGATGTGTATGCACGCGGCAACAGCGCGCAGCTCTCCGATCGCGTGGGCGGTGGCCTGCCGCGGGCGGTGGACTTCGGCGAAAACCGCGTCGGTGAGACGACGAGCCGCTTCCTCTATCTCGTCAACAACGGCATCTGCCCGCTGCGCATCAACCTGACGCGCATGGAGATCGTGGCCGGCGACGTCGAC
>CAZJYH010000060.1:0-13777 GCA_964549365.1 uncultured Alphaproteobacteria bacterium | reverse complement strand
CGCATCGCGCGCGCCCCGGGGCGTGTCACGATCGGCCGCCTCCATCAGCATCCGCGCCTCGCGAGCGTTCAGCACCGTCGGAAGCCGGCGCTCCACCTTCGGCGTCCCCACCAGTCGCGCCGGGTTGGCCTCCATCATGTCGAATGCGACCGCGAACTTCATGAAGGACTTCACGGCGGCGAGCTTGCGGGCGATGCTCCGGCGCGCCATGCCGCGACGATGCAGCTCGGCAATGTACCCACGAACCTCACGCTGGGTTACATCCGAAAGAGCGGGAACGCCGGTGCCGAGCACCTTCGCCAGATGCTCGTGAAATCCCGGCGCGGCACGCTCGGATCCCTCGGCGCCGAGAAGGTCCGATTGGTAGGACTCGATGGTTCTCGGGGAGTACCGCCGTTCGATCTCCAGATACTCCAGGAAGCGGCGGATGGCGATATGTACCGGAATCGGCTGGCTCATGATCGTTCGCGAAGGCGATCGCCCTCGGGCCACAACGTACACATTTCGCCCGACCACCGGAAGATCAATACCCGCCGAATGCCGGGGGCATCGGGCCGGTGTCCACATTTACCGACAAACCGAACGCCGCGGATATCCGTTGTTTCTCAGAGTTCAAACGCATCGCCCCGGATGCACCGACGCCGGGGCCGGCCAAACCTGTACATTTGCCGGAGCCGACGCCCCGGGAATTTCCCGGCGACCGGCACGGCTCAGCTCAGCATTCCCGCATCAACGGTTTCCATGAAAGGCTTCGTACTCCTTGCCACGCTCCTCGCCGCCCTCACGCTCGCGTCCCGTGCGCTCGCGCAGCCGATCACGCCGTACATCATCCCGGACATCGGCACGCCGGGGATGAACACGTACGTGGAGATCATCGCTCCGGCGAACGAGCCGGGGAAGTTTCTCCTCCCGGACGGGCTCGTCTCCCCGGCGCAGATGACCGTTCAGTTCATCAACCCGGCGGACTCGCAGCGGATACGCGTGTCGCCGGGCGTGATCAGTTGGAACCAGCGCATGGCGGCATTTCAGTTCTTCGTCAAGCCGAACGCGGCGCCGGGCCCGGTGCCGATCAGGCTGTGGGTTCAGGGGAGCGTCTTCCCGCTCGACACGTTCTTCATCGTCGCGCCGCAGCGCGTCGGCGCCAAGAGCGGCGGCGGCACGCTTGGCGGCGCGGCCGCGGCGGGCACGGGATTGGGCAGGCGTTCGAAGCGCGGCGCGATGATCGTCGATTCGTTGATCCTCTCGAACGGGACGTACACCGTCGACGTGAGCGATCACGATCCGGACAAGGAGGGGAATCAGGGATATCTCCCCTGCATCATCCTCAGCCGTGGCCGCATCGTGGTGGACGCCACCGCGCGCATCAGCGCGAGCGCGCCGAGCGGCTCGAACGCGAAGAACGGCGGGCCGGGCGGCGGAGGCGGCGGCGGTTACGGCGCTACGCGACCGGCAGGCTTCCCGATCCCGATCGCCATCAACGGCGAGGTCGACGTGCCGCTGGGCGACGGGTTCACCGGAGGCACCAGCAACGTGCCGCTTGTCCCCTCCCCCGGCGGCGCGGGGACCGGAAGCGGGCGCGGCGCGGCAAGCCTGAACGGCGCGATCGCCAACGACAAGTTCTCGTTGATCGCCAACAACACCGTGCGCCTCTTCTCCGGCGGCCCCGGCCATCCGTTCGACAACGACGCCCGCAGCGGCGGCGCGGCGGTGGCCACCGGAACCGCTCCACCTGACATTTTCGGAACGTATTACGGCGGCGGCGGCAACGCCACCAAGGGGACGGGGCTCCCCGCGGCGCAGGACGCATTCAACGGACAGGTCATCGGCAACACGCAACTCGTGCCGTTTCACGGCGGCAGCGGCGGCTCCAGCGGCGGCACGAACGACAGTGTCGGAGGCGGTGGCGGCGGCGCGATCGCGCTCTATTCCGAGGGGCGCCTGAACATCGAGAACGCCGAGGCGCGCGGCGGCGACGGCCGCGACGGCTGCAACAGCTGCGGGCTCGGGGGCGGCGACGCATCGGCAGGTGGATCGGGCGGCGCGGTCGTTGTGGGAGGCAAGCTGGGCGTGAGGCTCCGCCTGGCCGATGTGCGCGGTGGGATCGCCGGAACCAAGGCGGCCTCGGCGCTCCCGCAGTCCACATCGGGGGCGGGGGGCGCCGGCAGGATTCGCGTGGACGGAGCAGCAACCGCGCCGGGAATCACGCCGGCCGACGCCACGCTGTATGCCGGCCCGACGACCGATACCCTCACCTTCTCGTCTGCACGGCTCGTTCATCTGCGCGGCACCGGACGCCGACGCGCGGGACGCCCGGGCGATTCGATCGCGGTCTACGTACGCGGCGAAAACTCCGACTGGAATTTCTTCACGCCCACTCGTGCACTCGTCGCCGCGGACGGCACGTGGCAGGCCGACATCACGCTGCCGAACGACACGCTTGCCTACCTGTTCGCCGTGCAGGCCGTCCCGCAGGACGAGCTGGCCACGGCAACGCCCTATACCAACATTCCGACTCACATCTTCTCGCAGGCCGCGGCGAACATCATCCGTCTGGACATCCGGCCGCCGGCGTTGACCGCCCCGGCCACGATCGCCTTCGACACCGTTCGATGCCCGGGCGCGATTCGCGACACGTTCACCGTCGGCAACACCGGCATCGGTCCGCTCATCATCGACGCGACCTCCGGCTTCAGCGGCCCGAACGCAGCGCGGTACCGACTCGTCGCGCCGAAGCTCCCGGATACACTGGCCCCCGGCGGCACGCGGCAGTGGATCGTCGAGCTCAACGGCGACGCGGCCGCCAACGGCAGCCTGGCCGCGACGTTGACGCTGGTGACCAACGACCCGGCGAAGAGCACGTGGCCGATCGCGATCGACGCACGGAAGGCGGCACAGCCGACGCCGACGCTCACGCCGTCGTCGGCGGCGTTCGGCAGCGTGACCGTGGGGGCGAGCGTGCGACGGACGATCGTGATCACGAACACCGGCACCGTGCCGCAGCAGATCGGCGGGCTTGCGATCTCCCCGGCCACAGCGGGACTGCGCGTGGTGTACCCGACGCTCCCGCCGGCGCGGACGCTGGCGCCGGGGGACACGATGCAGGCGGTGCTGGAATTCGCGCCGACCGGCAGGACGACGCTCACGGCAACGAAGCTGCAGGTGAACCGAACGGCTCCGTGCAACGATCTGATCGAGGCGGCAATCACCGGGCAAAGCCTGAAGGCTTCGCTGGTGGCCTCGCGCGATCCATTGATCATCACCGACACGAGCTGCACCGGGTTCGCGCCGGCCGAGGACACGATCCGACTGATCAACACCGGAAGCGCGCCGGTCTCCCTGACCGCGCTCAGCACGGCGAACACCGGCATCTTCTCGCTCGTCCCGCCGGTCCCGAGCGGCAGCATCCCGGCCGGCGGATCGGTGGTGGTGCGCGTGCGCTACACGCCGGCGGCGCGCGGAACGGCCAACGGTACGTTGAACGTCACGTCGACCGATCCCGACCGGCCCTCGTTCGCGGTGGTGCTCGGCGGCATCAGCGACTCGGTGTTCGTGCAGCCGAGCACGCACCTGCTGCAATTCCGCACGATGCTCTCCTGTGAGACCGCGATCGACTCGGTCATCTGGCTCGCCAACACCTGGGGCGACACCGTACGGCTCGTGCCGGTGAACATCGACCCGCCCTTCTCGCTCGGAACCGCCCCGCCCTACATCATCGCACCGGGCGATACGTTCCGCGTTCGCGTGACGCTGGCACCCGGCGTCAACGGCACGTTCAACTCCCGCATCGTCTACACGGCGAACCCATGCGGACGCCGCGACACCATCGAGCTGCGCGGGGCGCGCGTCGACGTGACGGCCGCGGCAACGGACGCCACGCTCGGCGATGTAACGGTCGGCGGCACGGGGAGGGCCTCGGCGGTTGTATCGAACAGCGGACCGCAGGCGTTCAGGATCGCCTCGGCATCGATCGCCCCGCCGTTCCCCGGCCTCTCGGTGAACGCGGCGCAGTTCCCGCTCAGGGTTGCCGCGGGGGGGAGCGCGAACGTGACCGTGGACTTCGCGCCGAGCGCGGCCGGCTCCATCCCGGCAGGAACGCGGCTCACGATCACGATCGATTCACTTTGCGCGGGGAGTGTGAGCGCAAACGTGACGGGGCGCGGCATCCCGGGGGGCGTGTCGCTCGATCGCAGCTCGCTGGACCTCGGCGCGCTTCAGTACTGCATGACGTCGGCCGACACGATCCGCGTCGCGAACATCAGCAACATCGCCGTCACGCTGGGCGCGCCGACGCTCTCCGGCACGAGCTTCACGGTTGCCGGCGGCACGTTCACCCCGGGACCGCTGCAGCCGGCTGCCTCCGTGACTCTTGTTGTGAACTTCGCGCCGGGCATCGGCCCCGACGCTCAGCTTCGCGACACGATCCGCATCACGTCGGACGATCCGCTCCGGCCGCTCATCGAGATACCGCTGGCCGGTTCACGGATCAACGCGGGGACGCGCATCGCGCCGGTGCGCTTCACCAACGTCGACGCCGGCAGCTCCGCGACGTCGACGGCAACGATCGTGAACACCGGAAGCGCGCCGATCTTCGTCGACGCGTTCGCCGTCGGCGCACCGTTCTCGGTGGTCTCGACGCAGCCCACGCTTCCTGCCGCCGTGAAGCCGGGGGACACGCTCGCGGTGACGCTCGAGTTCGCTCCGACCGCCCCCGGCTCCTTCAACGACGTCGTGCGCTTCACCCTTCACGGTGCCTGCGACTCGCTCTCGATGCCTGTCTCCGGCGACGCCGTCACCGGGGTCACGATCGCCGACGCGGTATGGGGGGATGTGAGCGGGAGGCCCGGCGAGGTGGTGCGGATTCCGTTGCGGCTCGCCACGGATCTTTCATTGATCGGCCTGACGAGCTACGAGGTGAACCTGCGATTCAATCCGTCGCTGCTGTTGCCGCTCGCGGTCGGCACCGACGGCACGCTCTCGGCCGGCTGGACCGCCACGATGACGCGCCCGGCGGCGGGAACCGTGCACATCGCGGCGAGTGGGACGGCGCCCCTGTCCGGAACGGGCCTGCTGGCCTACGTTGAGGCCCGGGTGATGCTCGGCGACACGGTCGCGACGGCGATCACCGGCGGCGATTCGATGGTGCTCGCCTCCCCCCGCGCCGTCGTGCGCGTCGCGCCGGGGCTGTTCACGTTGAACGGCTACTGCACGGTGGGCGGGCCGCGCCTGATCGACGCAAACGGCGCAAGCGGTCTGAAAAGCGTGCGGCCGAACCCGACGGCCGGGCGGGCCGACGTGACGTTCGCGACCGTCGAGCGCGGGGCGGCGGAACTTCGGCTGTATGACCGGCTCGGGCGCGCAATGCCCGTGCTTCCGGCCGCCGAGCTTGCGCCGGGAACATATATTGTGACGCTTGACGCCGCCGATCTTCCGGCCGGAGTCTACTATCTTGAGCTGCGCACTCCGCACGACCGTGACCGCACGACCGTGGTGATCGTGAAGTGACGCGCTCCGCTCGACCATTGAACTACATCAACTGATGCCGACACCGATTCAGATAGACCTTCCAAAGAAGCGCGTGCGCGTGGTGACGCTCGGGTGCTCCAAGAACACCGTCGACTCGGAAGCCTTGATGGGGCTGCTTCGCAAGAACAACATCGAGTTGACCGAGGAGGCCGACGGCGCCGACGCGCTGATCATCAACACGTGCGGCTTCATCGATGTGGCGAAGGAGGAATCGGTGAACACGATCCTGGCGGCCGCGGCCATGAAGCGCGACGGAAAGCTCGGGCAGCTCTATGTTGCCGGCTGCCTGTCGCAGCGCTACATGGACGATCTCGAGGAGGAGATTCCGGAGGTGGACGCGTACTTCGGCGTGACGGACTTCGCGAACATTCTGAAGACGATCAACCCGAACCTGAAGCACGATCTGATCAGCGAACGGTATGTGGCGCCGGGCTCACGCACGGCGTACATGAAGATCTCCGAGGGATGCGATAACCCCTGCTCATTCTGCGCCATCCCGTTGATGCGCGGCGGGCATGTATCGCGGCCGATCGAGGAGATCCTGCTCGAAGCACGCTACCTGGCCGACTCGGGTGTGCGCGAGCTTGTGCTGGTTGCGCAGGACTCCACCTACTACGGGCTCGACATCTACGGTCGGCGCGCGCTGGCCGAACTGCTCGAGAAAGTGGCGCAGGTGCGCGGTATCGAGTGGGTGCGGTTGATGTACGCCTACCCGGCGAAGTTCCCGCTCGACATCCTGCCGGTGATGGCCGAGCAGCCGACGATCTGCAAGTACATGGACATGCCGATCCAGCACGTCGCCGATCCCGTGCTGCGCTCGATGCGCCGGGGCATCACCAGGCGCGCCCTGCTGGAGCTGATCGGCAAGATCCGCGCGGCGGTGCCGGGGATCGCGCTGCGCACCACGCTCATCATCGGGTATCCGAACGAGGGGGAGAAGGAATTCGAGGAGCTGCTGGAGTTCGTGCGCGAGGCTGCGTTCGACCGGCTGGGCGTGTTCGCCTATTCGCCGGAAGAGAACACCACCGCGTTCGGCATGGAGGATCCGGTGAGCGCCGAGACGAAGGCCGAGCGGATCGAGCGCGTGATGGAGGAGCAGCGCGCCATCTCCGCTCGCAAGAACGAAGCGCTTGTCGGGACGCGCGAGCGGGTGTTCGTCGAGAGCGAGGCGGGCGGCGAATACATCTGCCGAAGCTTCCGCGACGCCCCGGAGGTGGACGGCGAAGTGTACGTGACCAGCACCCGCCCGCTTTCACCGGGGGACTTCGTGGAAGTGGAGATCACCGGCGCCATCGACTACGATCTGTTCGCGGAAGTCGTCGCGGCGCCGATCGCGACAAACTGAGGCTTGTACCATGATCCGCGTCTCGATCCTGATGATAGCGCTTGCGCTGCCGATCGCGGCGCGGGCGCAGGGAACCGAAGGGACCTCCGTCTTCTTCGACGCGGTACCGTTCGCGGCCGTCGGTGACTCGACCCGCATCGACATCTACCTCGCCGTTCCATACAACGCCGTCACCTACGATCGCAGCAGCGGCGTGTTCACCGCACATTATCAGGCACAGATCAAGGTTGAAGGTTCCGGAAGAGTCGCATATGATTCGATCTTTTCGCGGACGCTTCGCGCCGGAACGTACGACCTCACGACCGGCGAAACACCGCGGTACGAATTCTACCAGCGCCGTGTGGTTGTGCCGCCCGGCATCTACGCCGTGACGGCCGATGTTCTTGACGTGCACACCAATCTCCACACGACGCTCAAGCGTTCGGTTACCGCACCAACCTACGGCGAGGCCCCGCTCGTGCTGAGCGGGCTGCTGTTGGTGAAGAAGATCCGTGAGGATTCGGCCGGCTCGTACGTCATCACCCCGCTGATCAGCGAAGCCGTCCCCTCCTCCTCCGACGCGTTCTTCATCTTCTTCGAGGCGTACAACAACCGCGCCGACACCGAGTGCGTGGTGACCGCGACCTGCCGCGATGCTCGCCGCCAAGTGGTGCCGCCGGTCGTCGTGCGCAAACGCCTGCCGGCCGGACGTTCGCAGCAGTGGGTGCGCATTCCCACCGAAGGGATGCCCCGCGGCACGTTCACCGTCGAGGTGAAGGCAACCGACCCGAACGACTCGTCGCGGGTGTTCGCATCAGCCGCGCGACCGATACGGACGGAAGGGGCCGGCGCAGGCGTTCCGCTCGCCGAGGAGGAGTTGAACCAGCGCATTCTGCAACTGCGCTACGTGACCACACAGACGGAGATCGACAACATCCGCGGCGCTTCGACTCTGCTCGACCGCCAGCGCAGGTATCTCGATCTCTGGACGCGGCTGGACCCCACGCCCGGCACCGCCGCCAACGAGGCGATGGATGAGTACTTCCGCCGCATCGATTACGCGGATGAGAACTTCCGCAGCTACGCCGCCGGCTGGCTCACCGACAAGGGGCGCGTCTATGTGATCTACGGCCCACCGGACAACATCGCCACCGACCCGTTCCGCTCCGACGGGAAGGCGGTCGAGACCTGGCAATACTACAGGCGCAATCTCCGCCTTGTGTTTCTGGACGACAGTGGGTTCGGCGACTTCCGCCTGACGACGCCGATGCCGCTCGGGGAGAAGTTCCGCTACGGTTCGTAGCGAGACAGCCCGGACCGCCGGCGGATCGGCATGGCGCAAAGGAGCCGGCGTAACACGTGATGAGCGTTCGAGTGGAAACGGGTTCATGCGCGCCGGCCGGCCGACGGACCGAACCGAGGGCGCGCGCAACAATTCGCTGCTCCCGGAGCCCACGATGTCACATCCCCTGCTCTCCCGCGCCGCCGTGAAGGCCGCGGCGATCATGCTTCTGCTGCTCGTCGCCTGCCGCGATGCGCGGCCACAGCCCGATACATCCATCGCCCCGCGCGGCGGCACATCGCTGGCGCGCTTCCGTCTGGACTCCGCGCCGATCTACCTGCAGACCGACCCGCGCTGGCGCGCCGTGCATCTGGGCCGCACCGCCGAGCCGCTCGGCTCGGTCGGCTGTGTGGTCTGCTGCGTCTCGATGGGGCTGGCACACCACGGCGTTTTGATACGCCCGGACAGCCTGAACGCGGCGCTGACGGCGGCCGATGGCTTCACCGAACGTGGGTGGTTGAAGTGGGAAACGGTGGAGGACGTGGCCGGCGGGCGCGCCCGCGTGGAGGTACCCGGGAAACTGTCGCACGCGGTGATCGACGAAGCGCTGCGCGCGGGCTGCCCCGTGCTGGCGAAGGTGATGATCCGCGGAACGATACAGCACTGGGTGCTGATCGTCGGAAAGGACGGCCTGGATTACATGATCCACGATCCCCTCGGCGACGGTGTCTCACTGGACCGTCTCGACGGCTACGACAGCAACATCTACGCGATCCGCATCGTGCGCGCTTAGGCCGCGCGGGTGCCGCCGCGCGACAATCAACGCAATGGGGACTACGTTGGCCGACATGGACTACGAATCGTTCGCTCGTGCGCTCTATGCGACGAACATGATCAGCGACCCATGGCTCGACGGGCAGCAGCGGTTCCGAACCGCGCCGGCCTTCCTCGCACCGGACGTCTACGCGGCGTTGTGCGCCACGGCGGAGGCGATCGGCCGCATGTACGACGAACTGACGGAGATGGTGTGGGCACGCCCGGACCTGCTGGACGAGTATTTCAGCCTGACCCCGTATCAAAAGCTGATGTGGCTGGCCTCGGGCCGTCGCTGGCACGGCATCGCACGGCTCGATCTGTTCATTCTCAGCGACGGACGAATCCAATCGTGCGAGATGAACTCCGACACGCCGAGCGGTGAGGCGGAAGCCGTCATCGTCAACCGCGTGCTCGGTCCGCTGCACGCCGACGCGCTCGATCCGAACGCCGCCATGGAGGAACGCTTCACGCACATGGTCCTCGCCACGCACGAGGCCGCTCGCGGCGGTAAAACCGACCAACGTCCCATTTCGATCGGCATCGTCTACCCCACCGATCTCCCGGAAGATCTCTCGATGATCGCGCTGTATCGCGAGTGGTTCGAGCGCCGCGGCCACACCGTGACGCTCGGTTCACCGTTCAATATCCACGGCCTTCCCGATGGACGCGTGGCGCTCTTCGACACGCCGATCGACATCATGATTCGCCACTACAAGACCGACTGGTGGGGCGAGCGTGTGCCGGCCTGGATCGACGAGGAGGAGTACGAGGATCCGGAACCGATCGACGCCCCGCTGCGATGCGTGCTCGACGCCGACGCACGGGGCCGATTGACCGTGGTGAACCCGTTCGGCTCGGTGCTGACGCAGAACAAGCTGACCCTGGCGTTCGCGTGGGACAACGTCGACGCGTTCTCGCCGGAGGCCGCCGCCACGATCCGCGAGGCGATCCCGGAGACCAGACGCTTGCGCGACGTGGACATCGAGACGCTGCACAAGGATGACTGGGTGCTGAAGTCGGACTACGGCTGCGAAGGTGACGAGGTGGTGATCGGCAGGATGGTCGACGACGATATCTGGCGCCGATCGCTCGAGGCGGCACGGCCCGAACGCTGGGTGCTGCAACGGTTCTTCGAGGTGCGGCCGCTCGGCGACGGCACATCGCCCAACTACGGCGTTTACCTGATCGGCGGCGAGGCGGCCGAAATCTTCACGCGCCTCTCCCCCGCCGCGACGGACTACAGCGCGGTGGTGGCGCCGACATATGTTCGCTGACGAGAACGAGAGAACAGGCGCGAGGCATGAGACGGACGATCCGCAGCAGATGGAAGGCGGAAGCACGGGGAGAAAATTTCGGCGCGGCCGTCACTTCCTTCACCGGCCTTCCGTAGGAGACGCCGATCGGCGGCGGGCGTCCATCGTTCGATGAGCGGCCCCCGCTCGGAACGTTCGTTCCGGCGCGCGGGCCCCGTTCGCCGACGGAAGCGGGGCACTCCGCCCCGTTTCATTGCGATGGTGCGTGAATAATGGCGCCGAACTGCTATTTTCGGCTGTTCAGAATCCGGGCCGGCATGGCCGCAAATGAGGACATCCATGAAGAGCGACAACAAGAAAGAAGGTGCGTCCTGGTGGCGCGAGATGATTACGCGGCGTGAAGCGGGCAACCGCATCGCCAAGATCGGCCTTTCGGCGGCGGTGATCGCCGCGGCGGGGGTCGCCGGCTGCGGCGGCGGTGACGATGATGGTGAGGACGTGGATCAGGATGCGCTGCAGCTTCAGCAGAAGGAAGGCTGGAACGTCGGCGCCACCGACCGCATGCTCACGCTCTCGAACACGTCGAGCACCGACAGTCGCGGCACGGTGGACTGGTCCGCCTATCTCGATCCGCAGGCGTTGTTGAAGGCGTATGCGCCGCACAACGCGGCCTGGCAGCCGTACGTGGTGGCCACGCTGTTCCAGGCGTTGGCGCAGCCGTCGTTGCGCAGCCAGATCCGCCCGGTGCGCACGCGCTCGATGGACGAGGCCTACTCGCGCGGCCTGGGCATGCGCGAAATCCTCGCCAAGAGCAAGAACGCCGCCAACACGATGTTGGTGGTCGACCTGCCGGGCCCCGAGGCGGTGGCCTACGGCGCCGCGCTCGCCGACATGGTGGACCCCGTTGCCACGTTCGACAACTGGCCGCATCCGCTCGGCGTCGTGCACTCGCAGGAGACGCTGGGCGCGCTGCTTTACTACGCCGGCGAGGTCGCCGAGAAGAGCGCGAAGCGGCCCGCCACCGCGCCCGGAGCGCTGCTGCTCGACTCGGATCGTCTGGCGGACTTCAAGGATGCCGACACACAGTTCGACAACCGCTACCTCGCGCGCGTGCCGGCCGCCGACAAGCTTCAGGCGCTGAATGTGAAGAACGTGGTCTATTCGGTTCCGAGCTCTTCGCGCTCCACCGAACTGGACGACATCAACGAGGACTTCGCGCAGTATCGCGAGAAGGGCGTCAACGTTGCGATGGTGGCGTTGAGCGATTTCCAGCCGGACCGCGCGGCCAAGACCGTGGACTCAACCGGCACCGGCAGCCGAGCGATGCATCACTCCACGTACTACTACGGCGGCGGTCCGATGTACAGCTCCTGGTTCTGGTACCATTACCCGGTGTTCATCCCCTCGTACTCCCTGCCGATGCGCGATCGCCTGCCGAGCACCTCGCTCACCGGTCGTAACTACAGCCCCGTGCGGCGCCCCACGATGTTCTCGTCGCGCTCGGTCGGCGGGCGCAGCGGCGTGGGACGTCAACGCCCGAGCGGCTTCGGGCGCGTCTCGACTCGGGTCGGCGCCGACGGCCGCACAACCGGCGTGCGCGCCGGGCGCTCCGGCTCCTACGGGCGCAGTCGCGGCGGCTTCTTCGGCTGATCGCCTTGCTCCTCCCAGGTTCGGCCCCGTACCGATCGTTGCGCGCGCGTGCCCCATGGCCCGCGCGCTGCATTTCAAGGACATTCACATGAACAGACGCGGATTCTTCTCCTCCATCTTCAACCGTCAGAGCGAAGGCGAGCCGTTGTTCTTCGGCGTGCAGACGGTGATCAACATCTTCGGCGAGGACGGCCTGCGCGAACGCCTGCACAAGGTTATCGCCGGCAGCAGCGGTACCGAGCTGCCCGCCGACAAGCATTCGCTCTACAAGCGCATCACCGCGCTGCTGCGCGAAAGCCAGGCATACTTCGAGTACGGGTATTGGGACTACCTCGATGACGGCGACGAGGCCACGGCCGAGTTCGAGAACTGGGTGGGAGATATCGAGGCCACGATGGCCACCGAGGAGGAGGAGCTGGGAACAGAGGTTGACGAGATGCACCGCATGAGCAGCGACAAGTGCTACGTGGTGGTGACGATGGCCTTTCTGCTGGAATATTCCCCCGCGCTCGACGAGATGATCTCCATGGTCGGCGGAATCGCCGAGGACGATTATTTCACCCCCGCCGGCTTCGGCGTGCTGCTCGACGCGGTGAACTACATCGACTTCGAGTACAGCCTCGGCGACGCCGTGTTCATCATGCCGGGGAACGAGACGGACGGCTTCTCCTGGACCGACATGCGCGGCGAGGGATGGGAATACCTGAAGCCGATCATGGGGACGATCAACTGAGCGAGGAGATGTGATGGTGAATCGATCGATGCGGGGAAGTTCGGCGCTCTGCGCGGTTGCTGCGCTTGCGATCGCGGCGCTTGCCGTTGCGGCGTCCGCCGTCGCTGTCGCGCAGCCCTCGACGGTGACCTACGAGGCACTGCTGGAACGGGCACGAGCAGGCGATTCCACGGTGGACTACGGCGCGCTGCGGCTTGCGTACGCTGCCCGCCCCGGCTACAATGCCTACGACACGCGGATGGATCTGCGCGACCCGATGATCCGAAACTACCGCGCTCATCGATACGACAGCGCGCTGTATTACGGCGAGAAGATCCTGGCCGCGAACTTCGTGGATATCGGTGCCCATGCAATCTGCGGCTTCGCGGCGGAGCAGTTGAACAACACCGCCGGGCGCGACGCCCACTTTGCAGCGCGCAACGCGCTGATCCGCTCGATCCTGAAGACCGGCGACGGATTGAGCGCCGCGACGGCGTTCACGGTGATCGCGATCTCGGAGGAGTACGCGGTGCTGGGGGCGCTGGGGCTTGAGATGAAGAAGCAGTCGCTCGCTCAGGAGAACGGGCACGCGTACGATAAGATGACCGTGGTCGATACGCAGAGCGGCAAGGAACTCACGCTCTACTTCAACATCGACATTCCGTTCAATAGTCTGAACAAGGCGCTCAAGGAGAGATAGCCGGTGCGTTGATCAAGGGCTCGGGAGGATGAAACGCGGTGAAAAAGGCTCTTGTGCGGATCGAGATTTGCCGTCTCACGGCTTGGTGTGGTGATCGTTCCCGATTTCGCGCCGCCGGATCGCTTCACGACCTATCGCGGCATGGCCGAGGTGCATCGGCCCGACGGCGTTGTTCTCCATCGTGAGATTGTCCTGTCGCTTGTCCACTTCAACCGCGCCATCGGAGAGAAGAGCGGCTATCGCGTCGTCGCCCGGTTCCCCTCCTCGTCGAAGGAAGAGCCGGCTCCCGGAAGTCGGATCCTTGTTGATGATCATGCGCCCGATCTCGCGGAACCGTACCGACCCGACGGCAGTCCAACGCCCGAAGCGATCAACGCCGATCGCTCCGTTCGAGCACCACATCCACCTCGCGTGAGAGCGCTCGCCCCTCGGGGAGCGTGTTGTCGTAGCGCCCCGCCTCGTAGCCCTCGGCCGCCATCTCGATCGACACATTCCGCACGCCTCGATCGCGCAGCAG
>CAZJYH010000059.1:11955-13835 GCA_964549365.1 uncultured Alphaproteobacteria bacterium | reverse complement strand
ACCGCAAGCTCGCCGGGGATGGCCGCTGCGTAATACTCCATCCCCCATCGCTCGAGCGGCACGGGCGCCCAGGCTTCGGCGCCGAATCGCGTCATCATGTAGCAATAGAGCACGATCGGCTCGTCGGCATCGATGCGAAACGTGTTGCCCGAGACGGCGCCGGCGGTCGTCACGAACATCCCCTGCGTGTTCGTCACGCTGTCGGAGAGGTTCACCTGAACGAACTTCGCGGGCGGCATCGTGATCGTGCGATCGAAGTTCGAGCCGCGCACCCTGACGACGTTCTCGACCGGAGAGAAGAGGAGCAGGCTCACCACCGATTCGGTCGGCGGCGCGAGCGCCGAGTCGTTGCGGTTGGCCGTCGTGTCCGGGAAGGCGATCACGTACGATCGGCCGGAGGTCCGGTCGTCCAGCACGACCTCCTGCGCAGGAGCGGAGTACCGGGCGAGCAACATGAGAAGGAGCGGGAGAGCGAGGCGGAACTGCGGGGAACGTTCGAACCGGCGAGCAATTGAGCGCATGGCACGGGTCCGGATTGGTGACGAGGAAAGCGGCCGCCTCCTGTGTGCGCGGAAGCGGCGATACACCGCGAAGATGCCGGTCCGACACGTGTGTTCGTATCGTCTCGGGATAGGATTTCGGCCCAACATGATGAAAAACGACCGACGAATCAAGCGGCGGCACGACCGGGACGGCATGCCCGCCGATTCGTCGCAGGCCGAGTCATCCGATTGCCACGATTGGCCGCAACCGGGCCGAGTCCCGCACCGAGCGCTCGGCCCCGGACCGGTTTCGAGGGCCGACGGATAAATTTTCGAGGTATCGCGTCACAACGCGCGTGGCTGATTTGTCTTCGCAGTACGCAACCGGTTGCCGTACATTCGTTCTGCCCGTCGCGTCGTCTTCAACGCGTACGCTCGTCGAGGGGCTCAATCCATGCCAATCATGTCCATGAAGATCGCATCAACACATCGCTCTACGCCCGCAACCCTGCTCGGCATCTGCACGCTGGCCTTCAGCCTGTCCGGCTGCGACTGCGGCACGGAGCCGTTCAAGGTGCCGGCGGTAACTCTCCCCAAGGTCGGGGCCGCATACAACTACGTGAACTACTCGAAGGATACGCTCGGAGCCCGCGTGGACGCCAGCCAGACCTTCAGCACGCGCACGGTCATCGCGAACAACGCGACGGTTGCCGGCAAGACCGGCGTGGTGCAATACGTCGAGGGGACCGACACGGCCAGCATGCACTTCGAGACCAACGGCGATGTGCAGGTGCTGCAACCGGCGATGACGTTCCCGAACGATCAGTTCTCCGCTCCGCCGGGCCTCCCGTTCCCGACCATCAACATCGCCGCGCGATGGGTGATGTTCGGATACGGCAGCAAGGCGCAGAACACCGTTCCTCCGTACGATACCACCGTCACGGTGCAGGTACAGGGGGTTCCGATCCCGGTCGCGGTGAATATCAAGATGAACGGCACCACGTCGTACATCGGCACCGAGGACATCATGGTCAATGCGGAGAAGATCGCCACGCAGAAGGGCCTGCTCACCGTGAACACATCGTTCATCACGCTGCTCGGCACGATCAAGGTGACGACCACCGACACACTCTGGTTTGCGCAGAAGCTCGGGATATTCGTCAAGGACGACGGCCTTTCGACCGCGGAAGTGCCGGCACAATTCGGACGCTCCGGCATCATCGGGGGAACGCTCTCAACCATCACCGGGTACACGATCCCGTAGCGCAATCCCGAGCCGCTTTTCCAAATATTCAACGCCCGCTCCGAGATTTCGGAGCGGGCGTTTGTTTTATTGGGCGCCACCGACCGTTTATCTCCCGCCCTTTGCACTCCCCGATATACTCAGTAATTACACAG
>CAZJYH010000059.1:8627-11945 GCA_964549365.1 uncultured Alphaproteobacteria bacterium | reverse complement strand
ATGCAAGCGCGCAACACCCCGTGCATCGCTCCTTCAACACAACCGGGCCGCGTCGCGTGGCGTTGCCCGAACATCAAGCAATCACGAAGGAGAAATGTCATGAAACGATCGCATTTGATCGCGGCACTGTGTGTGGCCGCGCTGTTGTGCATCGCCGGCTCGTCTCGATCCCTCGCGCAGTGCCCTCCCGGCTCCTCGCTGATCACCGGATTCGGACAATCGTTCGGCGGCATGTCGTGCGTGATCGAAATCACGTACTGCTACCTGCCGGGTAACCCGACCGTTGTCTACGTGCACAGCTATCGATCGCTCGGCGGTCCCTGTACGGCGCCGGATGTCTGCGACGCCGTGCGCCAGACCATCGCGAACTGGTTGTACGGTGAATGCCCGCCGCCGGGCAATCCGCCGAAGGCGCCGCACACGTTCCGCGTGACCTTCTGCGGCAAAACCTGTGACTACACGCTGTCGTGCAACGGACTGAGCGAATATCCGGTCGTCACGCCCGGACCCTGCAACTGAGGCGAGAGCTCATCGGATTCGCCGATCGTTTCGGCCGAATCCACATTGAGGACGGCGCCCTCATCACACCCGGCAACGGGTGTGATGAGGAGCACCGTCGCCACCACGCCGTGCGGCGGCTGCTCGCGTTGGATACAACTCCCGATTCGGAGAGAACCAGCGGTCCGGACCGGAACCGCAAACAATCACTCAATCGAGGATCTCATCATGTACCTATTTCGCATCCCGCGCATCGCGTTCGTCGCGTTCGCCCTTTTGATCGCCGGCATTCTCCATACCGTTCACGCACACTGTCCTCCGGGCTCATCGCCGATCACCACCATCACGCACATCGACGTGTTCGGAACCACGTGCGCGGTGGAGATCACGTACTGTACTGTAAACTGGAGTCGGAGTATCCCACCATCGACCTGGTGAGCTGCGCGTCGCAGCCTCCGATGTTCCAATGTACCGGCGGTTGCTCGAAGGCATGCGGCTGAAGGCCGCGCACACGACGTGTACGTCCGTGGCGCAGCCGGGCCCGTACGTGTCGACGGCACCGCGCATTCGCACGAGCCCCAGGCCTGTGCAACGGGCCTCGCTGCCGGCGCCTATTCCACCGCTTCCATCATGAACGTCGTGAGATTCGTCTCGGGCGCCAGTCCCAGTTTTTTGCGAATGCGGCGGCGATGGGTTTCGACCGTATGAATCGAGAGGTTCAGCAGGTTCGCGATGTCCTTGCTCGTCAGGTTGGAGCCCAGCAGCGTACAGACCTTCAGCTCGGTCGGCGTCAGGTCCGGGAACCGCTCCTGCAGTCCGCGCATATGCCCCGGACTGAGCTGCTCGAGATGCTCCTCGAATTGTTTCCAGGCGACGTCCGCCCCCCCGGCGGCGATGAGTCGCTCCCGCACGCGTTCGATCAAGGCTTGAGCATCCCCCGCGTCGACACGCGCAAGCGCCCCAAAATCGCGACGCACGTCCGCCATCATCCCGTTTGTCTGCGCCAGCCGCATCGCCATGGCCTCCAGCTCCTTCGACCGCTGTTGTACGTCACGCTTCAGCCGCATGTTCTCAATGCGGAATATCTCCCGTTCCCGTTCGGCCCGCTCTGCGTCCAGACGCACCTGCATGGCGGCAACGGCGCGCCGGGTCTCCTCGCTCAGCAGCTCTTCCTGCTCGGTGATGAACAGTCGCATATGCGTGAGGGCAGTCCTGAGATCGCCTCGCGACTCGTAGGCCTCGGCGAGCAGTCGGTTCGCCCTGACGACCTGCAGCTTGTAGCCGATCGCCACCGCCAGATCGCCCGCCGCGGTCAGCATCTCGATCGCTTCGTCGTGACGGCCGATTTCAAGCAACACCCCGGCGAGGTCGATGCGAGCCTCGCAAATGCCCGACCGGTGTTCGATCCGCTCGTAGAGCGCAAGCCCCTCGCGCATCCCCTCGATCGCCTCGGTCACGTTCCCCTGCTTCCGCAGCGCAAGCCCGAGCAAATTCAGGACGCCGGCCTCGTTGCGTTGAAAACCTGTGGCGCGATGCACCGCCAGCGCGCGCGTCAGATACTCCATTCCTCGTTCAATCCTGCCGGCGTCGACATGGGATCTTCCGGCGTTCGCCATGGCGATCGCCATGCCCGGCTGATCGTTCGATGCGGCATAGTGCTCGATGCTCTTCTCGAATTCCTCGATCCCATACGTGCCGTCGTTCATCGCGCAATGGATGATGCCGATGTTGTTGTACGCCACGCCGAGCCCGCGATGATCGCCGAGGCCTTCCCACAACGGTATCGTCTCCCTCACCAGCGCAAGCGCGCGCTCGTGATCACCGAGAATCCGGTACACCTCGCTGAGCCCGGAAAGGCCGGCGGCGATACGTTCGACGTCGCCGGTTGCGCGGCCGACGTCGATCGAGCGGGCATAGTAGCCGATGGCATCCGCGTAACGCCCGAGCCCCTCGCACGCATGCGCCGCGCCGTGCAACGCCCGCGCATACCACGGCACATCCTCCCCCAACGCCTCGTACGAACGCAACGCTCGGCGGAGATACCGCAGTGCCGACGCATGGTTGCCGAGGAACAACTGCATGTGCCCGATGTTCTCGGTGCTGAACGCCATCGCCTTCGCGTCGCCGATGGCACGCGCGACGGCGAACATCCGGCGCGCGACCGCGAACGCCTCATCGGTTGCCGAGCCGAAGATCGGCATGAGGATCGCGTTCAGCGCGCGGAACTTTTCGACGCTGTCCGGCAACTGCTCGGCGGCCGCCAGTTGCTCGGCAAACCTCGGCGTTGAACCGTCGGAGTATTGCTGTGGGGTGTCAACCATGGAGTCCGGGAGAGAGAGAGCACCGCGGCGCACGCAGGTTCATGCCATCGCGCCACTCTCGGTGAACGGATCACACCAACGGCGTGTCACGCCGACGTCGCGCAGGCGCCTCATCGCGCACTCGAATCATCAACATTGAAGAACCGAGTGCACAGGTAGAAATCTCCCCAATATATCCACGGCATTGTCCCCTCCATATGCATTTACCTTGCACTTCGGAAATGCGCCGGGAGCGCATTACGATGGTACCAGGGACATAGCGCGCATGCGCCCCATCATTTCCGGTCTCTCATCGTCGTGGCGCCTTCGGGCCTCAATCACGACATCCCAAACCAAACCTCACAAGGAGTGCATGATGAATCATCGGAAAGTAATAACCGCGCTGATCGTCGGCGTATTTATGCTCGTGACGTCGGCAATGCTGGCGCAGGCACAAGGTTGTCCGGCCGGCTGGTCGAGGGTGGAATCGTTCGGACAGTTCTTCGGCGGCTCGGGATGT
>CAZJYH010000059.1:0-8617 GCA_964549365.1 uncultured Alphaproteobacteria bacterium | reverse complement strand
AATAGTACAACATCAACAACGTAACAATCGAATGATCAAGATCGTTTACTGCATCAACAACAGCGATCCGTCGCAGATTCAGATCCAGTCGTGGACATCGGTCGGCGGGACATGCGCGGCCGTCGATATGTGCGAGGCTGTCCGGCAGACGGTTGCGTTCTGGGAGTTCGGTGAGTGCACAAAGACACCGCCGCCGCCGCCCAGAAATTTCACGATTTCGTTCTGTGGTCAAACGTGCTCGTATCTCGTACAATGCGGTGTTGGCGAATATCCAGTCGTCACGAAGCAGGGATGTCTGTAGCCGCAATCGCGTAATCGCACAAACGACGAGGCCGTGTTTCAGTCGAAACGCGGCCTCGTCGTTTGTGCGGAGTTCGTGGTAACTTCAATGCGCGAGGAACAACACCCAACTCGATTCACACATCACATCAGTGACGTCATGGCGCCGAGGACACAAACGGAAGCCCCATCTCCGCAACGAGGAAGGAGACGAGATTGGCCCGAGGTTCGAGGCCCAGCTTCCGACGAATGCTCCGGCGATGCGACTCGATGGTACTCGCGGCGGTGCTCAGCATGTCGGCGATCTGCTTCGTGCTCTTGTTGCGCGCAAGCAGCAGACACACCTGGAGCTCCGTGGGCGAGAGGCATCGAGCGAGCCGGTGGACGGCCATGGCCTGAACTGCGGTATTGCCCGGCGCGGCTTGCCGTTCAGAACTGCCTATGACACGTCCACCGACATCGCAATCAGCATCTTCTCCCCTCCCCGACAGATCCCGCCCCATATGCGTCTCCCCCTCCTTCCGAAGAAGAACGTCGATGCGCCCGATGAACTGCTCGAGCATCCGGGCACGTTCGCGTTCGGCGTCGAGCACGGAGTTGAGAGCCGTTCGCATCGCGTTGAGCACATGGTCAATCCGGATTGTTCGATCATCGTCGACGTCACTCACGAGGCCTTTCGCCGGCGTGGCTGCCGCGTGCAGCATTTCGCGTTCCCCACGCGACTGATCGCCTGTGACGTGGATGATGGTCCTGATGCGGGCACGCCGCAACCGTTCGCGAATTCCGATGCGTTCGGCACTTGCCGCTTGTTGTGCGTCGGACAACTCGTTCATGATCGTTCGAGAGGATCGAATCGGCGGCATGAGGTTCTGCTTCTGATGAACGGCGTCGTCGCTCAAGGGGTGATCGCCGACGCCGTATCGACATTCCAAGACCATGTGTGGCACGCGGCGCGCCCTCAAATCGGCGATGCCTCGGCGATGGCCGGGAGTACCATGAGATTCGGTAGTGATTCAACTTACAACACCGTGCGAGGGACGTTCCTACGAATTAACTACGTAGGCGCCGCTGCTGTGGCATCGCCCGCACCCTGTCTCGCAGCCCGGTGAACACCGGTATTACAGCGAAGCCAGGTATGTGATGAGATTGGCCGAGGGAGCGAGCGATAATTTCCGTCGAATATGCTGGCGATGCTTTTCCACAGTGCGCACCGTGGTCGACAGGAGCGTCGCGATCTCCTTGGTCCCTGCGTTCGCGCGCAGCAGAGCGCAGACCTTCAGCTCCGCCGGTGTGAGATCGGAGCACCGCTCGCTCAGCATCCGCATGAAACCCGGATGCAGCTTTTGGAGTCTGTGCTCGAACGCCTCCCACTCTCCGTCGAGATCGTTCGCCTGGTTGATGCTGGCGATGATGCTTCCGGCGAATGCGCGCTCGGCGCCGCTGCGCGCATCGGCCATCGAGCCCACCAGCGCTTTCATCGACGCCAGCAGCTCGTTCTTCTGCGCCAGACGCATCGCCATCGCCGACAGTTCGTGGGCGCGCAACTGAGCGTCGCGCTCCAGACGCTCGGCCCGCAGCCGGAACATCTCGCGGTCGCGCTCGGCGCGATCGACGTCCATCCGGTGCTGCATCCAAGCCACGGCCCTCCGCGTCTCCTCACCGTGGATCTCGGCCTGATGCCGCATGAAGTCACGGTAGTGCCGGAGCGCATTGCGCATCTCTCCGCGCGCTTCCCACGCCTCGGCCAGCAGCCGCGACGTCTTCGCCACCATCGAACGATACCCGATGTTGGATGCGATCGCATGCGCCCGTTCGAGCTCGGTGTTCGCCTCGTCCGCCCGTCCGAGGCGGTTGAGCACGTCACCGACATCGGCCGAGGTCTCGCAGACTCCGGCCGGAAAGTCGATTTCCTCGAAGATCGCCCTCGCGGCAAGCAGGTGCTTCAGCGCTCCGGTGAGATCGCCAACCGAAAGGCAGGCGGAGCCCAGCAGGCCGAGTGTACCGGCCTCGTAGCGCGGCCCACCGTCGCGCCGATGTCCGTCGAGCGATTGCTGCAAATACGGGAAGCCCTCGGCGGGCCGCCCCATCTCCACCAGCGCACAGCCGAGATTGCCGGCAGCCAGCGCGATGCCGTGTGCGTTGCCGCCGGCCTGATACTGTTCGAGGCTTGCACGAAACGACTCCGCCGCCCGTTCATGGTTCCCCATCATGCCATACACCGTCCCCGCGTTGTTGTACGCCACTCCCAGCCCCTCGTGATTCCCGTCGGCCTCCCAGACCCGCACGCTCTCCAACGCCGCGTCCAGAGCGCGCTCGTAATCGCCGAGCATTCGATAGACCTCGCCGATGCCGCTGAGCGCGGCCCCCATGCGCACGGTGTCGCCGCGGGCGCGGGCCGTCTCCAATGACTCTCGATACTGCTCCATCGCCTCCGGGTACCGCCCCAACGATGCAAACGCCTGGCCCAGAGCGAACAACGCCTGTGCGAGCAACCTCGGCGGTTCGGGCGCCTTCCGCAACAACCGCACCGCCCTGCTCATGTACCGCAGCGCCGAGGAATGCTTCCCCTGCTCATGTTCTCCTCTCGCTATCGCCTCCAGACCATACGCCAGAGCATCCGGCTCACCGATCACCGTTGCGATGCGGTACAGGCGTCTCGCCAGTCGCAACGATTCATTCGAGGGAAACGGGCCGGCACGCCGGTGGATCTCGGCAAGCACGCGGAACCGGTCGATGCCGTCCGGCAGCGCCTTGAACATCGTCCACAACTCCTCGGTGGCCATCAACTGTGCGGCTTGCGGTGTGATCGTCTCGCTCATCATCGGCACGATTGTGGTACTACCGTATGCGCGGCCGGCCTGCCGGGAACATCGAGGGTGATCTCGTTAGCCTGCTGCGATCAACGGACCTGTCTACCGGAATCCTTCGCCGGCGCCCTCCGGCACCGGCATTCCAAACCGCGATCGACCGGTGATCACGGTGAGCACGCATGCAAACGCCGGAGCACGCAATACAAATGAAACGCCTCGTCCCGCACAATCGTCACGACGCCACGGCGACTCCATCCCCTCCCTTCACGGATTCGAGCAGCACCTCGGCCACGTCGCGCACCACCACGCCGCCGTCGGGATCGGTCGCCTTCACCCCGTCGGACATCATCGTCATGCAGAACGGGCAGGCGGTGGCAACCACCTTCGCGCCGGTCGATAGCGCTTCCTCGGTCCGCTCGATGTTGATGCGCTTGCCGGCCGTCTCCTCCATGTACATCTGCCCACCGCCCGCGCCGCAACAGAGGCCGCGGCTCTTGGTGCGCCCCATCTCAACGATATCCAGCCCGGGCACGTTCTCCAGCAGCGCGCGCGGCGCTTCGTACTGGTTGTTGTAGCGCCCGAGATAACAACTGTCGTGGTAGGTCACCTTGTGCTGCATCTCGGTCATCCCGGTGATCCTCCCCTCCTTCACCAGCGTGTCGATGTACGCCGTGTGGTGCAGCACCTCGTAGTTGCCGCCGAAGTCGGGGTACTCGTTCTTCAACGAGTTGAAGCAATGCGGGCACGTGGTGACGATCTTCTTCACGCTGTACGCGTTCAGCGTCTCCACATTCATCGCGATCATCATCTGCGCCAGGTATTCGTTGCCGAGACGGCGGGCGGGATCGCCGGTGCAGCGCTCCTCGGTGCCGAGGATGCGAAACTTCACGCCCGCGATCTCCATCAGTTCGGCGAAGGCGCGCGTCACCTTCTTGTAGCGATCGTCGTAGCTGCCGGCGCATCCCACCCAGAAGAGCACATCAAGCTCCTCACGCTCCGGCTCGGAGGTCTCCTCCATCGTCAACACCGAGGTCCCCTCGCGCCAGTCCGCGCGCTCGGAGGAGGAGAAGGCCCAGGGGGTGAAGTTGTTCTCGATGTTCTGGAACGCCGGCTGCATCGTGGCGGGGAACTCCGCCTCCATCATCACCAGCGAGCGGCGCAGATCCACGATCGCCGGCACGTGCTCGATCATCACGGGACACTCCTGCACGCACGCCATGCACGTGGTGCACTGCCACAGCGCCTCGGCCGAGATGTAGTCGCCCACAAGCTTTCGCTCGTCGGCAACCGCGCCGGCATCTTCAGCTCCCGCGGCCGCCACAAGCAGCGGCGCGCGATCCATCGTGCGATGGTGTGTTTGGATGATGATCTGCTTGGGATCGAGGGCCTTGCCGGTGAGGTTTGCCGGGCAGACCGATGTGCACCGACCGCAGTGCGTGCAGGTCATGCCGTCGAGCAACTGTTTCCACGTGAAGTCCTCGATGTCGCTCACACCGAACTTCTCCAGCCCCTCTTCCTCGAAGTCGATCTTCTTCAGCTTGTTCACCGTCTCGAGCGAACCGAACAGCACGTTCGGCACGGATGTCATGACGTGCAGATGCTTCGAGTACGGGAGGTAGTTCGTGAAGCCGAGGATGGTGACGATGTGCAACCACCACATGGCCTCGAAGAACGTCCCAGCCCCCCCCCACCCCCCGAACAAACGCTGGAGCAACACCCCGACCCGCCGCCCGGCCCAAGCGAAAACCCCGCCCGCGGCCCCCCCCGAAGCCTTGATCAACAGAAGCGAGGTGACGATCACGCCGATCAGGGCGAGGATCAACGTGGCATCCTTCTTCTCGGCGGCGTCCCCCTGAAGGCGCTTCAACTTCGAGACGTTCCGACGCCAGAAAGCGCTGAGCACACCGGTGAGGATGAGAACGCAAAAGACGTCCTGCGAGATCGTGAGAACGGAGTACACGGGCCCGAGCCACGCGAGATTTCCTCCGGGGACGAGCCCTTCGAGAAGCGACTCGATCACCGCCGCAAGCAACACGAGGAAGCCCCAGAAGATCGCGGCATGGATCGCGCCGGCCAGCGGCTCGCGCATCAGCTTCGATTGCCCGATGGCCACCACCAGCACGTTCGTTATCCGCCTGCCGATCCCATCAAAGCGATTCTCGTTCCTGCCGACACGCAGGTAGGTGATAAGACGTCGAACGTTCCAGCCGATGCCGGCCATCGCGAGGAGGAAGGCGATCCAGAAGACGATATGCTTCATTCGTCGATAAAGAGTAGTCGGAGGTTGGTCGATTACCGGTCCGGGCCGGCGAGGTCGGCAGACGAGCGGTCTTGACTCGGCGGATCGCGCGGCGTGCAGCCGCCGTGCCCGCCACGCTTGCGTCGGGCAGACGTCGAAGGTCCACTTCAGGCACGAGACATGGTCCCGCGGATCGCCGGTCAACGAGCGGGCCAAGTTACGTCACACCGCCGTTCGGAGAAAGATGTGGACATCAAGCTGTTACATTCCTTCGTGAACATGCGCGCGAATGCTGCGTATGGGTCGCACATCGAGAGAGAAACGCCGTGGTGCATCCGGAATCAAGCTCCGAGCCGACGATACGGCGTTGAACGTGGCACCTGGAATTTGGAACTCATGCAAGGATAGATCCCATGAAACCGAACGAACGCAAGCGCGTGGTGATCCTCGGGTCGGGCTTCGGAGCCGTGTCGCTGCTGAAGCGTATCGACCTGAAGCGGCATCATGTGACGGTGGTGAGCCCGCGCAATCACTTCCTGTTCACTCCCCTCCTCCCCAGCACCACGATCGGCACGGTGGAGTTCCGCAGCATCGTCGAGCCGATCCGGCGCGTGCGCGACGGCGACGAGTTCCTGCAGGCGAACTGCATCGCGATCGATCCCAAGGCCCGCACCGTCACGTGCCGCGCAACCGGTTCGCGCGCCGAGTTCGACCTGCCGTACGACATCCTCGTGATCGGCGTCGGCGCGTGGAACAACACGTTCGGCATCCCGGGCGTGCGCGAGCATGCCTTCTTCCTGAAGGAGTTGAGCGATGCGCGGGCAATCCGCGAGCGTGTGATCTCCTGCCTGGAGGAGGCCTCGATACCCGGCACGACGCCCGCCGAGCGCGAACGGTTGTTGAACTTCGTGGTGGTCGGCGGCGGGCCGACCGGCGTGGAGTTCGCCGCGGAGCTGCACGACCTTGTGGAGGAGGACCTCGAACGCCACTACAACGGCATGCACGACGAGGTGCACATCACGCTCTTCGAGGCCGGACGCACCATCCTCAACGCCTTCGACAACGAGCTGCGCGAGTACACGATCCAGCATTTCAACCGGCACCGCATCACCGTGCGCCTCGGCATGCCGGTCGCGGAGGTCGGCGCGGACTACCTGAAGCTGCGGAACGGTGAAGTGATCCCCACCGGGCTCGTGGTCTGGTCCACCGGCTACGGCCCCACCGGATTGGTGCAGGCGCTGCCGTTCGAGAAGGACGGCGCGGGGCGGCTGCTCACCGACGAATACCTGCGCGTCGCCGCCCATCCCGAGATCTATGCGATGGGTGACTGCGCGACGATCGCCGGGCAAGCGCTGCCGCAGACCGCGCAGCTTGCGATGCAGGAGGGGAAGTACCTCGCCCGCACGCTCAATCGCATCGCCCGCTCCAAGGATGCCGCGCCGTTCCGCTTCAACAACATCGGCATGCTCGCCTACGTCGGCGAGAACCGCGCGCTGGCCGATCTCCCGAAGGCGAACGTGCACGGCCACGGTCTCGCGAGCTTCTTCTTCTGGCGCAGCGCCTATCTGACACGGCTCGTGAGCCTGAAGAACAAGGCCCTCGTGCTCTTCAACTGGATCATGACGTGGCTCTTCGGTCGTGACCTGAGCAAGTTCTGACACCGCGCACCGGCCCGATGTGCGCCAACGCCGTCCCGATACGGTCGGGGCGGGATTTCGCGTGCATCGGGTCCACGGGGTAACGCCGCGCTCGATCGCATCGAGATGGGATCGCCCCACCCGAACGGCCGAGGTCGCGCATGCGATGCGTGCGGGGGATCGACACCCTGAACTGCCCGATTCGTTCGGGCGCCGGCCGAACACCCAGCGCGATTGCGCCGCCACAATGTGACACACCACACCATCGGCCGCGAACGCCTCACCGGATCGCTCGCGGCAAACGACCGGACTGCCGCCGGATCGCACGCCGTCACCGAATCCACCGACCTCATCCGAAACAACTGCCGACAACTACTAACATGGGCGGCCCGTGGGACGTTGTATCAATAACGCCGATAAATACCCCGCTCGACGACGGAAAATCCCTGAAGCATCGAATTAATCGGCAACAATGAAAACCAACACGGAGAACATCGCAATCATGAAGGACGCATACAAAACATACTCCCGAATACACATGATCGCTGAACACGGCGAACTAGAGGAGGTGCAGTATGCGAATCCAGGCAATTCACGATTCGATCGAACGCAACGGCCAATTCTTCTCCGACGCCGTATGCAGGGTAATGCGACAATGCGCCCAACGATTATTGCAGCGGGCAATTGAAATCGAGGCCGATCGATTCATCGGCCAACATGCGGACCGCCTCGAATCCGACGGACGGCGACAGGTTGTTCGACATGGATACATGCCTCCCCGCATGATATCGACCGGCGCCGGGCCGTTGACGATCAAGCGCCCCCGCATACGCGACCGCGCATACCGCGTGGCGTTCACGAGCAGCATCCTCCGCCGATACGCGCGCGCGACGTCGGCGGCCCCGCAATACCTGCTGCTGCTGTATGCCGGCGGATACCGTCGCCGCGACTTCAATCAGGCCGTTTGCTCGATTCTCGGGATCAGAGCCGACCTGCTCGACGCGGAGCTTCTCGACAAAATCACAGAGATATGGCACGATGAGTACGGCGCCTGGCGACGCCGGAACTTGACCGGATCGTACTACGCCTGTGTCTGGGCCGGATCGGCGTGCGTTGCGCTCGAACACGATCCCCGAAATCGCACGCTGCTCGTATTGATCGGAAGAACGGTCGACGGCGCGGAATCCATCCTCATGGTAACCGAGGGTGATCCACGCGACAAAGCCGCGTGGCGTCGACTCCTGTACGATGTTCAGCGCATCGGCCTGAGGACCGCACCCGGTGAAATCGTCGGCGATCGACGGCTTGGATTGTGGTCGACATTTTCCCGGATTTTCCCGACGACAATTCAGCGGCGCCGATAACACCCACTCCGGCGCACGACACTCCAGCCAACTCTCCCGAATCATTCGGGAGAATTCCGGTCGCGGACCGTTCATCGAAGAACGGTCGCGGCTCCCATCCCCAACATTTGCACGGCATATCCGACGCCGATATGTTGATCCGATGCGTATTTGGAGCGCATCTGGATTCTCAAGGCAAGCCCTCTCAAAACATTTGGAGACCGATATGAAGACACTTATGGCACTACTGCTGTGCGCGGGCTCTGTTTCAGCCGCCAGGCCAGCGCATGTTCGCGGCCGCCGCTTCCG
>CAZJYH010000058.1:1013-13870 GCA_964549365.1 uncultured Alphaproteobacteria bacterium | reverse complement strand
CCCTACTTGGTGTTCTCGGGCTTTGCACAGATCGACGTGAACGAGGAGACCCTGCACACGCATGTCATCAGCAAGGTGATCCGATATCCGGCGATCCTCAAATCGACGCGCACGTTCCGCGACGGTGTGGAGCATTTTTCCGAGAACGTCGGATTCGATCCCGCCACGGGGCGCCCGGTGCTCGTGAAGACGGCGGACGGATACAACAACCTGGTGCTCGGCGGCTCATCGACGCCGCACGCCGGAGCGCAATACTCCGCCACCATTCCGGCGTGGAGCCAGTACCCCGCGTTCGGCCAGTTGGCGGAGCGTGAGCGGCTCACCATCACCGCAGGCAGCGAGCTCGTCATCGAGAAACGCTACGACGTGGACCACACGCTGAGCTTCGTCTTCAAGGCGCCGGGCATCGCGTCGCGTTCGCCGGCGCAGTTGACGCCGGGGGATCTCGTGCGCATCACCGACGCGGGGACGCCGGCCAGGTATCTCGGGACCTTCTACGTCGGTGCGGTCGCACTGAACCAGGTGGCGCTGCTGCCGACCTACATCAGCAACGCGAACACCGAGGCGCGGGTGAGCGTCGGGACGGTGGAGGTTCTGCGGAGCGCCCGCACGAATCAGCTCTCCATCGATGCGGGCACGGTGGCCACCTACGGCACGTCGCCCGCGGTGGTGAACCATCCGTTGCCGTAGCGCGCGGGCTTGCTCTTTTCTTGACTATCGGAATACGCATTGCAGTGTACAGAGGGCCCAACCCGGAATAACCGGGCCGTCATCCCCGCGTAAGCGGGGATCCACGGTGATGCGGCAAAGATGGGCTTCGCAGCTCTTCGAGTTCCGCTGCCTTAGCGATCGATGTGCTTCTCAATAAGAGCCTCCGTTGTCATCGCGAGCCGGAGCGCAGCGACGGCGTGGCGATCTCGCCGGGGTGCTACCGAACGGCGAACCCCTCCTGACCTCCCCTTTGCCAAGGGGAGGAACGCACAACGGGGGGCCGAGAAGCAGAGATGTGATTGGCCGAAGCGACGTCATCGCCCACATGCGGCATTGACGTCGCCTGGTTCCCTCACATATATCGTTGTCTTCGACAATTCGTTGATGTTTTTCTGATTCGGGAATTGACCATGATTATGGCCGCAATTCAAACGATCGTATCCAGGGACAGGGAGCGGGCGGCGCGCATCGCCGGTGTCGCGCTGTGCCTCCTGCTGCTCGCGTGCGCTCACGCCGCCGCGCAAAGCACGTACGCGGCGCGCGTGCGCATCGCCGATTCGTTGAACAGCGGCATGGTGCGGCTGCTGGACTCGGCGACCACCGAGGTGCAGTTCACCGCCGCGCAGATCGGTGCGCTCAGTCTGAAGAACGTGCTCGGCGGTTGTCTGACGGTCTCCGGCGATCCCGTGATCAAGCTGACGAAGGGGAGCACCTACGTGACGCTCAGCGTGCAGACGGCCGCGGCGACCTCGATCGAGGTGCCGCCGAATTCACATCCGCTCGTCTGCGATCTCCAGCTTGCGTGGCTGAAGCGGTCGTGGGGCCGCATCATGCGCGACAGCATCGGCGCGCACCGCATCGGCGCCGGAAGCCCGTGCGTGACGGGCGGCACGATGGGGCAGAATTATTTCATGGGCGCCCTGGCCGACATCAAGGGGACGCCCCGCACGCTCGACACCATGAGCGACTGGTTCGCCGAACGACGAATTCAGAACCAGACGAAATATGCCGTGATCGGCCCCGGCGGAACCGTCTATCCGAGCCGCGAGGGGGTGTGCCTGTTCCCGCGCAATCACGACAGCGCGGACGATCTGCCGTACATCGTGCAGCGCCATGCCGGCACCGGCGGCGCGCGCGACACCGGATACGCGAAGCCGGCCTTCACGCGCGTGGACTTCGACACGGCGTTGTTGAGGACGACCGGAAAGGTGGTGACCTCGGTTCGCATCGAGGCGCGCGCGCGGAAATATTCGCCGACCGATTGTTCGTCGACGAGCGCGCCCGTGCTGCCGCCGCATGCGGACTCCGCGTTCGTGCGCATCACCTTTCACGTCAGCGACCGCACCGCCGGGCTGCCGTACACCGAACGCGACGAGCACATCTGGAAGAAATTCGCGACGGCGGACATCAATCAGGACAACGTCGATCTCTGGAATTTCTTCGACGCCGGAACGCAATGGCAAACCGACAGCTGGTGCAGCTTCAACGTCGATCTCCAGGGATATCTCGTCTTCACGGCGGACTCGGCGGACGCCTACCACAATTGCACCGCGCCGGGGACCTACAGGATCATGCGCATCCTCGATTCGGCGATGCCGGCGAGCGCCTGCGAATTCGTCTGCTTCCCGGCCAGCCGCTTCGAGGTCAACGGCATGACCGGCGAGATGCTCTGCCGCTACAACGCCGCGGGGCTCGACTCCACCGAGGCGATCCCGTGCCTCGATTTCTGCACCGTGCTCTCCGGATACCGCACCATGACCAAGGTGATCGCGGCCGCGGCGCAGCGATTCGACAACGTCTGGCCCTACGACACCTCCGAGTTCCTGCGCCCCAAGGCCCTCGACACCTGGAGCGAATCGAACACCTCCAACACCATCTACGAGACCGCGCAGGCCTTCTGGCGGCCCGCCGAGGCGTACGCCTATCGCACGCCGACGAAGCCCGGAGGCAAGCTTGCCTCCGCCTCGGAGCGGGTCTACAACAACGCCGGCATCTTCGCCGACGACACCGGCGGCACGGCCGACGCCTTCCGCCTGTTCGACTGGCGCACGCCCGCGATGAACGCCGGCACCAGGTGGCTCTCGGCCGGCGTGGTCACGCTCTTCTCGCCGTTCGGGCAGCCGCTCGAGGAGCGCGACATCCTGGGGCTGTACAGCGCCGCGAGGTTTGCCCATGAGAACACCGTCCCAAAGCTGGTGGCCAGGAACGCGCGCTACAATGCCGTCGGCTTCGAGAGCTTCGAGGACGGCCGCGGCACCATCGACACCACCGCGCATACCGGGCGCTGGTGCTACCGTCTCCTCGCGAGCTACGCGAGCACGGGAGTCTTCAAGATCGTCATCGGCGATCAGGCCCGATCCAAGGGGATGCTGCTGCGCCTCTGGGTGCGCCGCACCTATCACAGCTACAGCGACGCCGACATCCCGATCGCCATCGACTCCGCCTTCGGGACCGGCACCTTCGTCAAGGTCGCGCAGACCGGCGCATGGGCGCTGTACGAGCGCGTCTGCAACGTCTCGGCGATCGGCGCGGGCGTGGTCGCGGATCTGAAGCTGAAGGACAACCTGCCGAGCGACACCGTCTGGGTGGACGACGTGCGAGCGCAGCCGTTCGATGCGGAGATGATCTGCTACGTGTACGACCCGGCCACGCTGCGCCCGGTGGCGACGCTGGACGACCAGCACTTCGCCGCGCTCTTCCAGTACAGCAGCGAGGGGAAGTTGGTGCGCAAGCTGCGCGAGACCGAGCGCGGCATCAAGACCGTGGCCGAGACGCAGTACCATGTCCCCGACATGTTCGATCGCGCCGGCGACAGCGCGAGCGCAACCGTCTTCGGCGGCCCGAGCGGGTTCGCGCGGACGGCGATGAGCGGCGCCGGCGCGCGCGATCGTGCCCCGGCCGCAACCCCGACGCGCATCGACCTGCTCGATGCGAACCTCGGACCCGGCGGGCTCGACTGGCAGTTGCTCGGCGGACGCAGTGTGGACCTGAGCCGGCTGAACGCCGATTCGCTTCGCGCCGCGCTCGGCGTGGACACCTCCGCGTTCTCCGAGGATCGTCTCGATCGATTGAAAGGTGCCGGCGTCGAGAGCGCCGCGCGCGTTCGCGACGTGATGGAGGCGCGCAGGCTGGAGGCCCGCATGGCCGAGATCGTCGAGCGTGGGCGCGGCGATCTGACCGATGAACAACGGCGGGCCCTCAGCGACGAGCTGAGCATCCTGGCCGAACGGCGCCGGCAGTTGATGCGGGAGCGTCTCGGCGTCGACGAGCAGGGATTGCGCGAGCTGTACCGCTCACTCGACGCGGCGGAGGAGAAAGGGCGGTGAGCGTTGAGCGGGTGGCGAGGGTTGCCCTTCGCGTCATTGCGGTGCAATCGAGTTGGACGCTGGTTCCTGGACGCTGGACGCTGGACGTTGGTGGCCCCGATGAATCGGAGTCTTCGACGCGTCTCGGGTGGCGAGTCGCGGGTGGCGAGTCGCGAGAGTTGTCCTTGTGATGGATCATTGAACCCCGAGTCCGGAACTTGGAACGTTGAACGTGGCACTTGGAACCTGGCCCGCGAACGTAGCACGTGGCACTTGAAACGCGGCACTCGGCACTTTGAACGTGGCACTTGAAATTTTGAACGTGAAACAGAAGCCCCAACATATCGCGCCCCTCATCCCGGCGCTCGTGCTCCTTGCATCGAGCGCGATGCACGCTCAGGCGAACGACTGCGCGGCCCTCGTGCGCGGCGCATATCAGCGGATGATGGGATCGGGCACCTCCGCCGGCGCGGCCTGCCGGTTGCGCTACGTCGTGCGCACCGTCTCGCGAATGCAGGGGCAGGTGCGAACAACCGTCTCGAACGTGGAGTTGATCGCAACCAACACGCGGATGGCGCTCGTGAGCGACCAGATGGAGCTGTACCAGGATGCCGGCACCTCCGTGATCGTGATGCCTGCGCGCAAATCCATCTCCATCGGCACGTCGAACCTCGAACGCCTCCGCGAGGCCCGTGGTTCCTCGCTTACGGCCCTGCGCGACTCCGTGCTCGCCGCGTCGGAGGTGACCGAGTGCGCGTCGCTCGACGGAGGCACTCGGCGCAAGGTGACCTACCGGCTGCGCCCGGCGATGCGCGATCGGTTGAAGATGTCCTCGGTGACGATCTACCTCAACACGGGGCGCGGCACCATCGAGCGCCTGCAGTTCGCCCCGACCGCGAAGAGCGCCGTCGTATCGGTGGACATCGAGTTCACGTCGGTGGACTACAACTATGCCACCGATCGTTTCGCGCGGCCGCTCCTCGCGCAGTTCATCGACGGCGCCGGCAGGCCCATCGGACGGTACCGCGGGTACTCGGTGAACGACGCGCGCAGAAAATAGACGGGCGCGGAAAATGACGGACGAGGCGAACGGGGGCATTCCCCCGGCATGATGACCTGATTCTGAGAATTCATTTCAGCTACGACGGGATTACGTATGAGATCTCGGGTGTTCATACAGAGGAACCTGACGCTCCGCCTCCTCGCGGTGGCGGCGTTCGTGTTTGCCCTTGCGGCCGCGGCGCTTCATGCGCAGCCGATCGAGCGTCCCGCGGGGACGGTCGCGAATCCGGCCGGCCCCCGCGATGAGCGCCAGGAGCGGCGCAACACCGCGCTCGATGCCGACACCACGCGGTTCTTCATGCATCCGTTCGCCACGCGTGCGAAGCTCTACAAGCAGACGTACTCGCACACCGAGATGAACACCACGCCGTCGTCGGCCCGCCCGAAGAAGCCGCTCTATGTGAAGGAAGATCCCGCGAGCACGTACTGCGCGAACCGAAGCCTGCGCAACGCGATGGTGTATGCCCGGTTGATGATGGGCCCCATCGACTATGAATTCGACACGGTGGACTTCGACATCACGGCCACGTTCAAGGTGGCCGCGTACAAGACCGGCGCGGTCACCTCGTTCGCCGACAGCGTCATCACCCTGAACATCAGCTCCGTCAGCAACGTCGTGAAGCCGGAGCAGTGGAATCGGTTCGCCTTCACGAGCTACCATGATTCCGTCGACAGCTTCCGCATCAACATCCAGACCTACACGTTCAATTCCAGCACATCCTCGCCGATCCTGGATTCGCTGAAGGCGAACGTGCGGCTGGATATCTGGTAGACCGAGGACTACGCCGGCGAGGCCGTCGTCAACGGATCGCCGACCACGCCGCCGCTCAGGGTCTGCTGGCTGCCGACTGCGGACAGCGTCGTGACCGCAAACCCGGTCACGTTCAAATGGGCCCGCACGACGGAGTGCAAATTCGATTCCTTCCCCGATTACCAGTTCCAATTGTTGCGGTTGTTCAATCGCAGCGCCGACTCCTTCTACGTGGCCGACGAGCAGCACGTGGTGGACACGCTGGACTGGAGCCGGGCCTTGACGATCGAGACCGGCAACTCGGACACGACGCTGACGCTGACCGTTGCCGAGGGAACGGGATACTACGTCTGGCGCGTGCGCCCGATCGGCGACGAATATCCGGGCGGCATCGCCAACGACCGGAACTGGGGTCCGTGGACGACGGCCGCGCCGAACGGACCGATCACGATCAACGGCCGCGACGAGGCGAGCGTGGACTCCGCCTATCGCCCGGCGCTCTTCTTCTACGCGTCCGGTTCGCGCGAGCGGAACTGGATCTATGGGCGCACCTTCACCGAGGGGGCCGAGGGAACCCGGATCTCCGAGAACATGACCTACGCCACCGAGCTGCTGCAGCCGCGCCAGGTGCAGGCGCACATGCAGTCCAACGACAGCATGGTGCTTCACCAGACCGTCTACGACTTCTCCGGCCGCGCAGCGCTCTCCTCGATGGCCGCGCCGCGCCCCTGGGCCGGATTCGGGTTCCGCACGGACTTCATGTACGCGAACAGCTCCTCCGGCACGCCGCCGTACACCGCCGAGCAGTTCGACGCCGACGCCAACTACCGGGAGCCCGGGATCGTTGCCGCGAGCGCGACCGTGGCCGAGTATTATTCGGATCAGACGCCGAGCGCCGACGCGCGCATACCGAGCGCGGGGGGATATCCGTTCCAGCGGACGCTCTTCTATCCGGACGCGACCGGGCGCACCAGCGAGCAGGGGGGCGCCGGGCGGGTGTTCCGTATCGGCGGCGGCGCCGACACCACCGCGGCCGGCGACACGATATCCCGCACCGTCCGCGCGCTCTACGGCAAGGCGAGCACCGACGAACTGATCGCCCTCTTCGGCGACGAGGCGCCCGACGACGGGACCGTGCAGAAGGTGGTCTCGATCGACCCGAACAAGATCGCCTCGGTGACCTTCATCTCGAAGGAGGGGCAGACGCTGGCCACGTGCCTGGTGAAGCCGGCCTCCTCCGACGATCTGCATCTGACGGAACTGGGGAACGAGACGGCGGCCATCAACCGAACCGTGACGCAGCATCTCGGCACGGACCGGCCCAGCGGGGAGTTCGGCGCCGAGGCGAGCACCACCGTCACGCTGACGGAGAAGGGGCCGCTCAACCTGCACTACACGCTGCTGCCGAAGAACTTCCACACCTCGTGCGAGAACATCTGCTCGTTCTGCGATTACCAGGTGGACATCATGATCGTGCCGGCGGACGATCCCACGACGGCCGTCTTCACGAATTCCTACACCATTCCCGCGGCGGCCTGCAGCGCCGACACGGTGGCGGTGGACACGGCGCTCGCCACCGATGACCTGGAGCCCGGCAGCTACACGGTGATCCGGCGCATCCGCTCCGGCGGTGTGAGCGCCGAGGGCGGGCTGCTGCGCGACTCCATCGCGCGCACGGAGCGGGCGGCCCTGCGCGCGTTGTTCGACGCGCGGCTCTCGCGGACGCGCACGTTCCTCGAAGCCGCGGACATCGGCGGCCTGTACACCTATCTCGACAGCCTGAACCCGTTCGACTCGGCGCTCGGCTACGACTCCGCCTCGGCGACGTACACGATGGCCTCCGGCTGCTACGCTCTCACGATCCCCAAGCTCGTCTGCGACCCCGACAATCCCTGCGGTTCCGGCGAGCCGGACTTCGAGGCGTATCTCTACAAGAAGTGGGGGCCGGGGAACTACGCCTACGGCGGCGACACCGCGGCGAACTTCGGCAACACGCTCGACAAGTATTTCTATTCCCCCAACCCGTGGGATCCGATCTACGCCCCGGGCGACACCGGCAGGTTCAACACGCTCGTGCACAACATGCTTGCCGACACGCTCTACAACGACTCGTTGTATACCTGCTCGCGGCTGTGGGCGATCTGGCGTGACCTGGTGGACGGGTTCGGCTACGCGGCAACGGATCATCATCTCGGCAACCCGGCGGACCGCACGCCCGGATACAACCTGCTCGAGGAGTTCCTCCGCCGTGCCGGCACGCACTACGAGGGCCTCTCCACCTGCAAGTATGGGGACTGCGCGGCGCAGTTCGTCGACGACGGCGTGCACGGCTCCTATTACGGATTCGGCAAGGGATATCTGGATTGGTCCTACAAGTTCTTCCACTATACGATCGACTACCCGGGGAACGAGGACTGCAGAAAGCAGATCGGGCTGCGCACCTACAGCGGCATTGCGCTGCCGATCGTCATCTATCCCACTTCGGGTCCGCTGATCGCGCGAGTCACGGATCTCATCGACACGCTCGATTACGACCGGCTGCACGACTGTCTGAACTCCCGGCCGTCGGAGGCCGCGCAGGCCGAGGGGAGGCGCGCCCTTCCGAACGACTGCGCCGACCCGACCGGCCGCGCCTGCACCGAGGCGCTCCGCGACGCCATGCAGGACACATGCCGGAGCGGATGCGAGCGGAAGCGGATGGGCTTCCGGAAGTCCGTCGTGGACGCGTGGCACGAGGCGGGCGAGACGATCGAGGGGGAACACGTCACCCCCGCCGGCGAGCCGGTGGACGACACCGGGCACATCCTCGACAGCACCGGCACCCCCACCGGCACGGTGATCACGTTCGTCCCGCTCGAGCGCATCGACTGTCAGGCCTCGCAGCTGGTGGAGCATTGCGCCGGGGGCTGCACGCTCGATCTGGTCCAGTCCGGCGACTCGATCATCGGCGTCGGCACCGCCACGCAGCTCGCGCGCTTCGCCAGATCGACCGGCTTCGGATGGACCGTTGCCGTACCCTCCGGGGGCGGCGCCTGCGGCGGGGGCTTCGACACCGTGGGGACCGCGCTCAGCCCGCACGCCTACGCCGCGTTCGTGGTCCGTGCGATGAACGACACCCTGCGCGCCGTCCGCGCGGCGTGGGGAGATACCGCCGCGCCGATCACCGTCTCCGCGCGCCTGCGGTCCGCCTTCGCGAGCCTCACCGGCGACTCGACCTGCCGCTGGGATACGGTCACCACCTCGCACAACGCGGACTCCGGCTGCTGTCCGCCGCTCGGGCTGCCGAAGCTCTTCACCTTCTCGCCGACGATCATCTCGGCGCACTTCGAGCTCGACGGCTGCGGGCTGCTCTACAGCCGCACGTGCATCGCCGAGGGGCGCGCCGTGGTGCAGCGCGCCGTGTTGTGCGACTCCATCTGTTTCGCGTCGTGCTCCGAGCCGATCTGCTTCCGCTGGGATTCGCTGGTTGCCCCGGTCGCCACCGGCAAGGTGGAGCCGCTCACCTGCGAGCGGTTGATCGCCGCCGACATCATGCGAAGCCTGGGCGCGCAGGTGAACGGCGCGCTGGCCGCGCATCAGGCCGCCACCGCCGCCGCGTACAACACCAACTGCGGGAGCCCGGAGAAGATCAACGACGATCTCGAGATCGCGTACCCGGTCAGCCTGTACCACTTCACGCTCTACTACTACGACCGCGCCGGGCGCCTCGTGCGCACCGTGCCCCCGGCCGGTGTGGTGCCGCTGGGGCCGGGCTCCACGCGCGCTACGCATCCCTCGCACACGCTGGCCACCTCCTACGAGTACAACTCGCTGGGGCAGTTGACGCGCAAGCGCACTCCCGACGCCGGGCTCTCCAGGGTCTTCTACGATTCCAAGGGGCGCGCCCGCTTCACCCAGAGCGCCGAGCAGATCGTCCGCGACGCCTTCACCTACACGAAGTTCGACGATCTGGGCCGCGCCGTGGAGACCGGCGAGACCTCCACGACCGCCGTCTCGGACCTCAAGACCAAGGCGGACAGCACCGCGTGGCCGTCGTCGGCCGGCGCGACCGACGTGTACCTCACGACGTACACGACGACATCCGGGAAGTACTACCTGAACGACTCCCTGCGCCCGCAGCGGTACCTGCGCAACCGCGCGAGCAGTTCAGAGGCGCTCGACGGCTCGCAGGCCACCTACTACAGCTACGATCCGCACGGCAACGTGGAGTGGATCGTGCAGTACATCCGCGGCCTCGGCGACAACTACATCCGCTACGAGTACGATCTCATCAGCGGCAACATGCTCGCCCTCTACTACAACGAGGGCCTCGGCGACCAGCTCACGCAGCGCTGGCGCTACGACGAGGACAACCGCATCACCCGCGTCGAGAGCTCGCGCGACGGCGTCATCTGGGATCGCGACGCGCAGTACCACTACTTCCTGCACGGCCCGCTGCGCCGCGCCGAGTACGGCGAGGACTCGCTGCAGGGGGCCGATTACACCTACACCCTGCAGGGGTGGACCAAGGCCCTGAACCACCCCACGCTGAGCACCTCGCTCGACCCCGGCCGCGACGGCGACGCCACGGCCGCCGTCCACGCGCGGTATGCCCCGGACGCCTACGCCATGGCGCTCACCTACTTCGAGGGGGACTTCCTCCGCAAGCAGGGGAGCACCCAGTCCCCGTTCAACTCCGCCACGAAAACCGTTGCAGGGGTGAGCTACACCAAGGGGAGCGGGATGCTCTCCCCCGCGCTGGAGACGAGCGGCGCGCCGAAGAACCTGTACAACGGGAACATCGCCGCGTGGACCAACAACACCCAGGCCGCGGGCGCCGGCGCCAAATACGAGCAGTTGACCGGCGAGCAGTACACCTACGACCGCCTGAACCGTCTGCTCGGCTCCGCCTTCAACACGTGGGCCTCCTCGGCGTGGAGCAGCACCGCGGACTACGGCACCTCCTACACCTACGACCCGAACGGGAACATCCTCACGCTCGTGCGCGCGGGTGCCGCCTCGAACGGCCGCTCGACCCTGGACAACCTGAGCTATACGTACGTACCCGGCGGGAACCGCATCTCGCACGTCGACGACGCCGTCACGAGCACCGTCTCATCGAGCGACCTTGACGACGAGACCGCGCTGAACTACACCTATGACGCCAGCGGCCGGCTGGTGGGGGACAGGATCGAGGGGATCGGGCGGATCGCCTGGAGCCCGTACACCAAGGTGCGGGCCGTCACCAAGACCGCGGGGGGCTTCCTCCGCTTCGGCTACGACGCCGCGGGGAACCGCGTCAAGAAGGTCGCGTTCGCCGGCGAGGCGGGCACCACCTACTACGTGCGCGAGGCCGGCGGAAGGGTGATCGCCATCTACACCCGCCCGTGCATCGACCCGCAGGACATGCTGAGCGGGCCCGGCAGCTGCGGCGACGGAAGCCAGACCGACACCGATCACGACGGCGTTCCCGACCTGCGCGACAACGCCCCCTCGATCTTCAACCCGGACCAGCACGACACCGACGGCGACGGCGCGGGGGACGTGGACGACGCCGACATCGACGGCGACGGCACCAACAACGGAAGCGATCCGTGCCCGTACGACCCGCTGAACAGCTGCACCGGCGACATGGACTCCGACGGCATCCCGGACGCGATCGACCCGTGCTCGACGACACCCGGCAACGGCGGCGGCGATCAGGATGGCGACGGCACGCCGGACGACTGCGACCGGGACATCGACGGCGACGGCGTCACCAACGACCACGACAACTGCCCGTGGACGCCGAACGGGGACCAGGCGGACGCGGACCAAAACGGCGTGGGGGACGCCTGCGACTGCAACAGCATGGAGGGGGCGAGCTGCGGGATCGTGCTGGCGGAGCAGTTCGTCTACGGGAGCGAGCCGGACGGTCGCGTTGTGACCATCAAGCCGGACCGCGCGCGCGACATGGCGTCGACCGCAACGATTCGTACATTTACGCGCGTCATGCGCGAGCGTGAGTACGAGCTGAACGACCACCTCGGGAACGTGCGCTACCGGTTCAGCGATCTGAAGCGGACCACCGGCGGTGCGGGGCACGCGCCGTTCAAGGCGGACATGCTGGGGTACGACAACTACTACCCGTTCGGGATGATGCCGGAGGACCGGCGGGCGACGGCGTTGACGGGAGGGATCGGTCGGTACGGGTACAACGGGAAGGAGATGGACAATGAGTTCAACGACCGGAACGGTGCGGGGGACGGGACGGCGAACAGCTACGACTACGGGTTCCGGATGTATGAGCCGCGGCTGGGGAAGTTCCTGAGCGAGGATCCGTTGACGGGGGAGTATCCGGGGTGGAGTCCGTACGCATACGCGATGAACCGGGTGATCGACGGGGTGGATTTGGATGGGAAGGAGTATATCAGTGCCAACGACGCGGTCCTCGAAGCACGGTATGGTGAAATTAGGATCATGACCAGCAATCTGGAGGGTCCTTCGCAGTATTACTTCCAAAAATTGCCGAATGCTCCGAACAGTATTGGGCCGAATCTAAGGGTGATGAGCCTGAGGTTCTATACGCAAGGTGCTGCTACAGCCAAGAGTTTCGGGGATGTACCAGTCATCGTGAATCAGAGCAACCCGACTCTTAAGCCCAACCCGAGTTTATTGCCGACACCTAACGGGCGTCCGGCACCGGAGGCATTGCCTGGAGATCCGGCTGCGACAAGTCAGGTCGCAACGGGCGCAACTACCGGCAAGATGGCAATAGGCGTCGCTTTGGTACAACTCATGGTTCAAGGGACACAGCTCTATCTCACTTGGGCCGTTGCAAATGATAACAATAAAATCAACGACCAAATTCCACTAATTGAAAAGGCAGTCGGTGATGTCAACACGGCAATTGGTCGAAAAATCATTCCCCGAAGTCGCCAAAATCCTGAGGATCTTACCCGCCTCATAAATTTTGTGTGGCAGGGCGCAATGGATGGATGTGATTCGGAGTTGCTTAGAGCTGGAGCGCGTATTCTGGCCGAGGTGTCAAAAAAAGAAATGGATCCCGA
>CAZJYH010000058.1:0-1003 GCA_964549365.1 uncultured Alphaproteobacteria bacterium | reverse complement strand
GCGCGGCTTTGGTGCGCGGCGAGGGCTAGCGAAGCCGCACGAGTGCGTCACTCCCGCTCGTTGCGCCACCGGTTTCGGTAAACCTACTCGCCTGTCCCGCGTAGAACCATGGGAGGCTATGAATCCAATGGATGTCGCTCGACAGTATAATGCCTATTTGAAGGCGTGCCAAACCCCGGTGCCCAAGCCAGGAACCCCGTTGATCAAGGAGTTTATTCGGCAATACGAGCAGGGGCGTGACTCTCGCAGTGATCAGGACGTTCTACAGCCCGATCATAAGTAGTATCTCCGATGCAGTGGTCTCGTTTCAACTCGGCCAGATCAGCTCAGGTTTGATTCTCGCTGATGAGTCCTTGACGCGGCATGTTGATAATGCTCCATACACGCAAATTAAAATCGGCGTGGGAATTGAAATTTTGAACATTCGAGGGTCAGCTCTCGGCTGCTGAGAGTCATTCGGAATAGCGTGTCGGATGTGAATCGCGCTTGGTATGTCCCGCCGAGTGGATGTGTTGACGGAGTGACGGTCAGGATGGTGACGGAGTCGTTCGTTTCAACCGTCCAATGTCCGGGCGGGGATTTTTCATTCGTGGTGCGAATATCTGGAAGGCTGCACGTTCCATCGGGGAAAAACGAAACAGAATTGATTGCGATCGTACTCTCCACGGATTCGGCTCGCTTCCCAGATGTTCGGTCGATCACCCATGATCCAGAAACGCGTTCGAACTCACGGTCATGACACCCAAGCGCAAACGTTGCGCACAGTACGCATAGCAAGATTTTACTCAACATGATTAGAATGTGCTTGTTTGTTAAGCTCGTAGCTTCCACAAGCTAGCGAATCCGGAACATCCGACATAGCCCTGATTGAGATTTGATCGAGAGCGGATCAAACTAGTCGAGATCGTTAGCGCCGGGCACGCATTGTATAGGTCGGGTGGCGTTTTGGACATTGTAACCATGTCGGAAAGATATTCAACCAACAGACTCTTCAATTCAACAC